>JANRLT010000044.1 GCA_033762255.1 Pirellulales bacterium
CAGGATCGAACTTTCCAGCAAGGAACCGGAATAAATGGCCAGTCTAAGTAAAACCGCCAAAGCGTATCGGATCGTTTTCATTCACCCAGGCGACCGACGCCGACGCGCGATCTACTTACCCCTCACCAGCAAAGCCGGGGAACTGGATAAGTGGAAAAGCCATATCGAACATCTAGTTGTTTGTGCTGGCGATAAAAGCCAAGTCCCCCATGCCGCGACGGTCCGATGGTTAGGAGGACTCAGCGATGCACAGCATGGCAAGCTGGTGAAGGCGGATTTGGTGGAGGCGCGGGAGGCACAGCGGGTTTACACGCTGCGGGAACACCTGGACGATTACGTCCGCCGACAATCGACATTATCTAACTGGACGGAAAGCACGCATTGGCGGTTTGGCCAGACCGTGAACATTGTCATACGGTATTTTGGAGCGGATCGGCCCCTGCGATCCATAGCCCACAGCGACGCCGTAGATTTTAATGTTTGGCTACGGACGCCAGCGGCACGAATGTTAAAGCACGGTGACGCCGAAAAGACCGACCGGCTATCCGAAAACACGATCCTTAAACGGATGAAGGACGTCCGCGCGATATTTGCCGACGCCCTCACGCTAAAACGAATAAATACCGATCCCTTTGACCAAAAGAAATTCAAGAAAACCGATGGCGCGGCGGAAGATTACGTAACGGTGACGCCGGAAATGTTTCAAGCTTTACTTGCGCGGTGTCCTGACCAAGAATGGAAAGCAATCATGGCGTTTGCCCGTTACGCGCCAGCACGAATTGCCAGTGAGATTGCAGAATTGACATGGGATTGTATTTTGTGGGACTTAAACCAAGTCCGCATGGCCACACCAAAAACACGCCGGTATAAAGGAAAAACTGAAAAGATTATTCCTCTCTGGCCGGAACTGCGCCGGGAACTGGAACCGCTTTTTGAGGAACCGGGCAGGCCACAGAAATTATCCCACGAAAAAATATTCACAATCCACCTAACCCAGGGGGAGCACACAAATCTTCGCACAGACTTAGCGCGATTTATTAAACGGGCAGGATTGCCTAACTTCACATATAAGGATATGCGAAAAACACGCGCCACAGAACTAGCGGAACGGCTACCGGCCCACCAAGCCGCCTATTACGGCGGACACGATGAAAAGATTGCCCGCAAGCATTACTGGAAGATCAAAGGCGACAGTCACGCCCAGGCCCTGGCGGCTATGGCTACCCCCCCGGAATTGGTAGCGCAAAAAGTAGCGCACTCCGAGGCGATCCAAGGCAGTCTACCACAATTACAAGTTGAAAATTCCCCGCAATTAGCATCCCTGGCAATCAGTGAATGTACGTACAGTGACCCCAACGGGACTCGAACCCGTGTTACCGGCGTGAAAGGCCGATGTCCTAACCGCTAGACGATGGGGCCTAAAAGTGGCTCAACTCTGGCTAAAAATACTTTCTGTAACAGGGATATGCAATTCCGCATCAGGGTTCGCATCCGATCCGCGAATGAACTGACCCACATAACCAAAAACTGAGCGGGCGATTAACCAAATAGGCTAAAATGGCTGGGAAAATTTCCGAGGGAAACAGCCACGGGCCTAAATTAAGCCGATTCAATATGACATTTTGTGTCCAAGATGGCAAGCCCGCATCATTTAAGCTTTGAAGCAGCCGAGTTTACAAACCCAGTTGCTGGCATGCATCGTAGAAATGGGCACGCAGCCAACGCCTTGTGTAGGGTAGAGTCGTAGGGGACTAGCGCGCGGTTAGAGCTGAAAAAGCCGTAGACTGCCAGCAGCTACTCATCTACCCAATAGAAATTTATCTCTTGGACAAGTTAATCATCCCGTCGCAGGGATTATTGGCGGGCCACTGGGTTCGCTTTCGTACTATAAAGTACAGGCGTAACAAACTAGGGCTGGGAATTACTGTTCATTCGGCGTCGATGTCGCCGGCGAATCATCAGTATTAACCTGGTTGTTTCCGCGACAAATGGCGTCGTAAACCTCACGCCGATGGACAGGCACTTCCTTGGGAGCCTCAACACCCAGGCGCACCTTGTCGCCGCGGATTTCCACGACAACAATGGTAATGTCATTGTTAATGACAATACTCTCGTTCTTTTTCCTTGAGAGTACAAGCATGATCCGTTCCCTTCCTGATTACTGTGCCTGATACCAGCTACATAACAATAAGCGATACCGGGGAGCAAAAAATCGCAACCGACACCCGCTAGCGTCCTAAAATGCCGCAGCGTAGCGTTAAGTCCAGACACTTCCTTAATTTCACTGTACGAGCAAGAATACGATAGTCAAGCAAATCGAAAGATTTTCACAAGAATTTTGCAAATTTGGCATAAAATTCGTATAGAGCAAAAACGATTCTTACGACATTCAACTTGCCATTCCCTCTGAATTACAGAACGCAAACACATGCCTGCAAACAACTTGTGAAACTTTTTGACCTACTCATCGGCCTCCGGAGTCAATTTTCGGTGTATCAAAAAGACAAATACAAGGCATTAGCAAAACTGTACAATTAATTGAATAATACTTGACAGAATTTTAAGGAATTAGGATTTCTTTTAGTAAAAGGCTGTTTTGGCTAAGTTTTTTAATCTTTGTGCTTTCTCTCCTACTGTTCCTGAGGATGCTGACCCTGCATTTCGCAAATAGCCGTAAACAGTAAGTGGCATGGCGAGCAAAAACACCATGCCAAGATAGAATGCGCATGGGGTGTGCGGATTTGGCAGCGGGAATAGTCCCCTGGCCAAAGCGGAACCAGCTTGGCACAGTAGCACACGCGTTAGGGACTTATTGTGGAAATTTGCTTTGGCGAGCGCGGCGCAAAGTGTGGGGAAATCGTCGCTTGCGAACTTGCATCGCTTTTCTATAATTCTAGTGTGTGCGGGAATTTGCCGGAAAATCACTCGTTTATGGTGAGCGCGTTCCATGCTCCAATGGTTTAAAAATGTCCGAGACGCGGTCTTCACGGTTTTGCAGGGCCTGTGGATCACGATGCGTTATTGGATCATCACTTATGACAAAAAACGCCGCACATTTACCGAACATTTTGAGTATCCCGAGCTTCCCGTACCGGTCACTTCGCGTTATCGCGGCTTCCACCGTTATGATCTGACGACCTGCATTGCCTGCGACCAATGCGCCAAAGCCTGCCCCGTGGATTGCATTTATATTGGTAAAGAACGGGTGACGAACGGCAAGGGCTTTCGGATCACCGGCTTTACCATCGATTACTCTAAATGCATGTTTTGCGCCCTTTGTGTCGAGCCTTGCCCCGTGGATTGCATTTTTATGGGCTCGGTGCATGATCTCAGTTGTTACAGCCGCGATGGATGCATTGTTGATTTCTCCAAGATGCCGGTGGAAATTGCTTGGGGACGGACCACGCTTAATCCCACGGCCGTGGCCATGTCCAAGGTTATCACCCAACCGGTTCATGGCGGTCCCAACCAATAACCGCTTCTTTTTTCAAACGGCAAATTTTGAAAGAAGACGTTAAAAAAGCAACTAAAGAAATTACAACCCCATGGAATGAATGGCATCTCAGAGAGGGCATTTTTTATATGAGTGAACAAACAGAATCCGATATCCAGCATAAGCTTTTCACCCTAGAGCAGGCGAACGCCATGCTGCCGCTGGTGCGGGCTATTGTCCAGGATTTGTCCGTGCTTTCCCAGGATGTGATTGATCGCCGGGAACGCCTGGCCGGTTTAAAAGCCAAGCGTGCTAAACCACGTGACGATCTGTATCAGCAAGAAGTCCAGCAAATTGAACAAGAGTTACAACAAGACACCTTGCGACTCCGCGAGTTTGTCGAAGAACTTCAGGATCTAGGCGTCGAACCAAAAAACGGTCCCGAAGGGATCGTGGATTTTCGCTGCCTCTTGGATGGCCGGGTGGTTTATCTTTGTTGGAAATTAGGCGAAAACCGCATTACCCATTGGCATGAGCTAGAGGCGGGTTTTGCCGGTCGCCAAACTCTGCCGGTCGAGTTTTTATCAGGAAACACCGCACTTTCCAGCGAGAGTTAGTCTTTCGGCCGGATGTTTCATTTTTTTGTCCGAAGTGGTTGCCTTTTTTAAAGTTTTTTTATGCTTACGCCCGTTTCCATCGCCGGTTACATCCTCCTGTTTTTTGGCTTGGGCGTGGTTTTTTTAGCTGTAAATTTGAAAATTGGCGAATTTCTGCGCCCCAGTCTGCCTAGCCGGGAAAAACAGGAAATTTATGAATGCGGCGAACCGGCAATTGGATCGAGCTTTGTCCAATTTGACTTGCGGTTTTATGTGGTGGCTTTGCTCTTCATTATTTTTGATGTGGAAGTGGCCTTCTTTTTTCCCTGGGCCACCGTGTTTGGCAAAGCGTCCAATCTCGCCAATCCTCAACTGCCAGTCGTCATGCAAAGCGGCGATACGTTATCGCTGACTCCCGCCGCCCAGGGTATTTTAACAGAACTGGGTGCCAACCGCTTTTCCTTGACGCCCCCCCTTGGCGGAAATTTGGCTGCCGCGACCGCGCAGATAAAGCAGTCCGCCAGCCAACTTTCGTTTTTGTCATTGTGTGATATTCTGGTCTTTTTTGCGGTTTTGATGGTGGGATTTGCCTATGTCTGGCGACTGGGCGATCTCGATTGGGTGCGGGCGGTCAGCCAAGCCCGCAAAGAGGCGGCAACCGAGCTTAGTCTAGGCAGCCGCGGGAGCGCGCGATCCATTTTGGACCGCGAGCCTGCCATTAGCCCCTAACCTTATGTTATCTTGAGGTTTGCTAGTTTTGCTGGCCGCGTCCAGAGTCCTTCGGCACCTTCCAGTTTTACCATTCCCCCGGGCCGCGCGGGAATCATTTGCGGATTCACCATCCGCCCTTAGTTTTTAACTTTGACATTGTGACTTTATGCGTGGCACAACTTTTTTTGACCGACTAAAGAATCGCTTTGGGGAGGCAATCACCGGGGCTAATTTGGACGCCATTGATCCCTGGATCGAAGTCTCCCCCGCTGGCTTGGTCCCTCTATGCCTATACCTCAAGTCCGAGCCGGATTTGCGATTTGACATGCTTAGCTGTATCACAGGAGTGGATTACTTTGAGCCCGATCCTAAAAAAGCAGCAAAAGTTACCTGGCAACCTCATCTCGAAGTGGTCTACCACCTTTGGAGCGTGCCCAATCGAGTCAGCCTGGTATTAAAGGTCATGCTGCCCCGCTGGAAGAATGACATCCCGGGAGAATTGCCAGAGTGCCCCTCGGTCAGCGGAGTTTGGGCGACCGCCGATTGGCACGAACGGGAGGTTTACGACCTGAGCGGGGTCCAATTTACCGATCATCCGAATTTGCGGCGGATTTTATGCCCCGAGGACTGGGAGGGTTACCCACTCCGTAAGGATTACGAAATGCCACTGGAGTATCATGGAATTCGGGGACGGTGATGTGCAATGAAGAATTAAAAATGAAGAATGAAGAATGTAATGCAGTCATTCCCTGTTCCCTGACCCCTTGCCCCTATCACCTGACCCCATCCCATGCCACTCGCCATCGAAGACGATCCGCGGATTATCGAATTTGACGTCCGCACCGATGAAATGCTCGTCAACATGGGACCGCAACATCCCAGCACGCATGGCGTGCTCCGGCTGGTGTTACGGACCGATGGCGAAGTGGTCAGCGAGGTCACCCCTCACTTTGGTTATTTGCACCGCTGCGCCGAAAAAATCGGCGAAAACCTGACCCCGCGACAGTGGATTCCCTATACCGACCGGATGGATTATCTGGCGGCAATGAATATGAACCTGGGTTGGGCTCTGTGCGTGGAAAAGCTGATGAAGCTGGAGTTGCCCGAAAAAGCCAAACATTTGCGGGTGATCATCGCCGAACTGAATCGAATTGCCAGCCACCTGGTCGGCATGGGGACCTATGGGCTGGACTTAGGGACATTTAGCCCTTTTTTATACGCCTTTCGCGAACGCGAATTAATTTTGAATCTATTTGAAGAAGTCTGCGGCGCGCGGCTGACCTATAGCTATATCACGGTGGGGGGGGCGACCGCCGACCTGCCCAAGGGTTGGCTGCAAAAGTGCGAAAAGTTTTTGGACCAGTTTTTGCCAATCATCACGGAATACCACGCCCTGCTGACCACGAACGCGATTTTTGTGCGCCGTACCGCGGGAATTGGGATATTGACAGCGGAAAAGGCGATTGATTACGGGTGTTCCGGTCCGGTGCTGCGGGGGAGTGGTGTTGATCAAGATTTGCGCCGCGATGGCGAAGAACGCTACACCGAGATGTATGATGGCTACGCGTTTGAAGTGATCGTCCAAAAGAACGGCCATTACCCCAACGACCACGCTTACCCTCCCGTCCCCGAAAGCGCTGTGCTGGGGGATTGTTGGCATCGCTTTTATGTGCGGATGCTGGAAGTGATGCAATCGATCGACTTGATTCGGCAGGCGATCGACCGTTATAGCACGGCCGCCGGTTCCTGGGGTGAACCGGTTAAGCTGACCGAAAAGCTCCCCAAAGGAGAGGTCTATCTGGAGACCGAATGTCCCCGCGGCCAGATGGGTTTTTATTTGGTTAGTGATGGGACGTCCATTCCCTGGCGGGCCCGGGCCCGCAGCAGTTGCTTTTGTAATCTTTCCCCCACGGCGGAGCTTTGCCGGGGCTGCCTGATCGCGGATGTTCCGGCGATCGTGGGTTCGCTGGATATCGTGATGGGTGAGATTGATCGGTAGTTCCTCGGACCCAGGGTAGTTCTTGCGATTGAACCCATTGGGCTATCATCCAGAAACACTTTGTGGTAGCCATTTACCACAAGGTTATTGAATTGAATATCCTAAATTTATCGCTCAGATCATCCTGGATGCGCAGCCTTTTCTGATCCGGTAAACCGCGTCGCGTTTTATAAGAATCAAGACGATGGCGAGTTGGTGCCTGAAATTACCTTAGAGAATAGTTTTTTCAGGCCGCTGCGCCAGCAGCAGCGATAGTTCGTCTTTAGCCTGGCAACGGCCACATGATTTTAGCTTGGGATGCCAGCCCCTGGATCGCTGGGTAGTTTTCGTGAATGCCCGCGTAGCAACCAAAAAAAATCAAGCAAGTGTTGCAACCTGGGTGAAGCTAAAGTTCAATATTAGTGATCCAACCCTCCTTCCCGCCAGAACAACGATCAGCATGAAAACCCGACTAATTCTGCTTACACTAACGATCTTTTTCGCGGCGCACGGCTTGTGCCTTGCCGTAGGAAATACTCGAAAGTCGGCTGCCCCCGATTTTACCAAAGGCGAAAAGATACCGCAAAACGCGAACCACGACTGGAATCTCGGCGCCACGGGTCTCCGCGGTTGGATTTATTGCGACAAATTGGTCACCTCCGATGCCCGTCAGATCGCGATCACCAAGGTGGACCGGGGGTCTCCCGCCGACGGGATTTTTGCGATTGGCGACGTGATTTTGGGCGTCGGCGGCAAACCATTTTCCCATGACCCGCGCACCGAAATGGGCAAGGCCCTGACCCTGGCTGAAACGGAAGCGGGCCAAGGCCAGCTCACCCTGACCCGTTGGCGCGCAGGCAACTCGGAAGAGGTCGTAGTGCGGCTTCCCGTGCTGGGAACTTATAGTGCCACCGCTCCCTACAACTGCCCCAAGTCCGCACGCATTTTAGAACTAGGTTGCCGGGATCTTGCCAGGCGCATGGCTGATCCCAACTATGCCCAGCGGCTGGATCCCATCCCCCGCTCACTGAATGCCCTTGCCTTATTAGCCAGCGGCGATCCCAGCTACCTCCCGCTGATCAAAAAGGAAGCTGAATGGGCCGCGAACTTCTCCGATACAGGAATGGCAACCTGGTATTACGGGTACGTCATGATTTTCCTTTCGGAATACAAGATGGCGACGGGTGATGCTTCGGTCATGCCGGGCTTAGAGCGGCTTGCGCTCGAAGCCGCGCATGGTCAAAGCGCGGTCGGTTCGTGGGGGCACCGGTTCGCTCGGCCCGACGGACGACTTCACGGTTACGGAATGATGAATTCTCCGGGGTTGCCCCTCACAATCTCGTTGGTGCTGGCTCGTGAGGCGGGCGTCCAAGATCCGGCCTTGGACCTGGCGATCGCACGGAGTGCCAAGCTACTCCGTTTTTACGTCGGCAAAGGAGCGATTCCCTACGGTGATCATCATCCCTGGATTGAAAATCACGAGGACAACGGCAAGTGCGGAATGGCCGCCGTGCTTTTCAACCTTATGGGTGAAACGAACAGCGCGGAATTCTTCTCTCGCATGAGCGTTGCTTCCCACGGATCGGAACGGGACACGGGGCACACCGGCAATTATTTTAACATGCTGTGGGCGATGCCGGGTGTCGCACAGTCCGGCCCAAATGCCACCGGAGCCTGGATGAAGGAGTTTGGAAGTTGGTACTTTGACCTCGCCCGGCGTTGGGATCATAGCTACCTGCATCAAGGCCCCCCCGAAGCAGAAGAAGACAGCTACGCTGGCTGGGATAGCACCGGCGGCTATTTGCTGGCCTACGCCATGCCGCTGAAAAAGCTTTATCTCACGGGTAAGCAGGCAAGTGGCGCGCCGCAGTTGGATGCCGCCGCCGCCCAATCGCTTATTGTCGATGGGAGTGGCTGGAACAACAAAGACCGCCATGGTTTCTACGATAAGCTCAGCAATGAACAACTCCTCGAGCGCCTGCGTAGTTGGTCGCCCGTCGTGCGGGAGCGCGCGGCGATGGCGCTGGGCCGCCGCCAGGACGCTCCCGTGAGCCCTTTGGTCGAGATGCTCGATTCTCCAAGCATTGAGGCCCGTTATGGCGCCTGTCAAGGTTTGATCTTTCTTCGCGGACGGGGAGCGCTCGCCGTGGACGCCCTGCAAAAGACCTTGGCGCATCCCGATCTTTGGCTTCGTATCAAAGCGGCCGAGGCACTCGCTGCCATCGGTAAACCGGCGACAAAAGCTGTGCCGCAACTGCTGGAACTGCTGGCCCACGTGGATGAAATGAATGATCCGCGCGGGATGCAGCAGCGCTATTTAACCTTTACTCTATTTGGCAGTGACGGGATGCTCGCCCAATCTTTGGAAGGCGTGGACCGCCCCGCGCTCTACAAGGCCGTTCGGGCGGGGCTAAAGAATGAGGACGGGCGAGCTCGCGGCAGCATTGGTTCCGTCTATCGCCATCTCTCATTCGAAGAAATTAAACCTTTGCTACCTGCCATTCACCAGGCGATCGTTCAGCCCGCGCCTAGCGGCGAGATGTTCGCCGATGCGATTCGCGTGGAAGGCCTGCGTCTCCTGGCGGAGCACCGCATCGAGGAAGGCATCAACGCCCTCGTGACCTACACCCGCGATCAAAATCCTTGGGAAAGCCAAATTCGCACTCCAGAGCTGATGGAAATCCTCCTTACCTACGGCGCGCACGCCAAGGTGGCTATTCCTGAACTGGCCAAGATCGCAAATTACTTTGAGAAGGATGAAAAAGACTTTCCACCTCATCTGATGAGGTTGAAGGCCAAGAGCGTCCGCGATACGATCAGCGCGATAAAAGCCGCGACGGACTCGCCAAAACTCATTCGAATCAACCAGGTAGAGCCGGAAGCGAAGAAAACAATAGCGAAGGAGCCGGGGAGTGATTCCGCAAAAGCCCCACTCAAGGTATTCATCTTGGCTGGCCAATCGAACATGGAAGGCCATGCAGAAATCCGCACCTTTGACTACATCGGCAAAGATCCAGCCACGGCCCCCTTGCTCAAGGAGATGCGTAATCCTGACGGAACGCCGCGCGTCTGTGAAAAGGTCTGGATGTCCTATTTAACCGGGCCTTATGATGGTAGTGCGAATGGCGAGGGGTTGGGAAAATTGACCGCAGGTTTTGGCGCTCGCGGAGACCAGCCCACCCAGGATGGGGGAAAGATTGGGCCTGAGTTCACCTTTGGTATCTATATGGAGAAAGAGCTGAAGGAGCCCATCCTGATTATCAAGACTGCCTGGGGCGGCAGGTCGCTGAACACCGAATTTCGTCCACCGAGTGCCGGGTCATACAAGCTGCCCAAGCAGATTCAAGCAGAGTGGGACAAACATCCGCAAGGTGCCCACGGCATTCCCAAACTTGAGGATCGAAAGAAATGGCAGGAAGACAAAGATGCCGCCTCAGGCGTGTTTTACCGCATGATGGTTGAACATGTGAAAAAAGTGCTGGCCGATCCCGCTCGAGTATGTCCCGAGTATGATCCCGAGCAGGGCTACGAGTTGGCCGGTTTTGTCTGGCTTCAGGGTTTCAATGATTTGGTTGATGGCCAAACCTACCCAAATGGCAACTATGAGGAATATACGCGACTCTTGGCACACTTCATCCGCGACGTGCGCAAAGATCTTGACGCTCCAAAGATGCCCTTTGTCATTGGCGTGCTAGGGGTCGAAGGCGAAAAGAATGTCAATTTCCGCAATGCCATGGCCGCACCGGCCGCCATGCCCGAGTTCCAAGGCAACGTGGTTGCTGTAGATACCGCGCCTTTTTGGGATCGTGATATCGAAGCCGCCGAACCCAAGCAGGGTGAGTATAACAACATTCTCGATACGGCTCACGTATTGAAAGCCGATGGCACGCTCGATATGGAACGGAAATGGGACAAGTTCTGGAAGCCGATCGGCAAACCTTTGCCCGCAGCGCGTGACTGGCGGTTCATCACCATCGATGCCACCGAAACGAAGGATAAACTAGAAGAATTCACCGATAGGAGATTCCGGGATATCACACTGCCCTCCGCAATGAAGAATTGGTATATGCCGGACTTCGATGACAGCAAGTGGTCCGTGGGCAAGGCGCCCATTGGCAAGGGGGTGTGGAACCACAGCGGAATCATGTTGGACAAATATTCCTCAGAATGGGGCAAAGAAGAATTCCTGCTCATGCGTACCACATTTGACGTGGAGAACCTCGACTACGATTCCTACCGCATCGCGATTTTGGCGCGACAAGGTTTTCATGTTTATTTGAACGGCCACAAGATTCACACCTACATCTGGTGGCAGGATCAGCCGCAATACAGATCGATCGTCCTCGATAAAGAACAGACTCAATATTTAAAGAAAGGAAAGAACGTCTTGGCCGTATATGCCAATGATCAATACTCCCCAGGCTCCACGGAACATTACGCCGCGCTGGATGCATGGATTGAAGGAATCACTAAAGGGGATCAAGAGAAGCTCGAACTTGCTTTGGAGGAAGTCCTTTCCCCCAAAGACCGAGAGGCACTTAAGGGCGCTTCCAATGGCGGCTACCATTACTTTGGCAGCGCAAAAATCTTTGCTCAGATGGGTAAGGCGTTTGCCGAAGCAAACCTCAAACTTATCAATAAGTAAAACGGATGTGGATTGCCGCGGCATTCGCCTTTACCTAGAGCGGAAAACGAAACCGCTCGAGAAAGCTACAAGCGCCCTGGTTTCAGCGAAACGGGAATTCTGGTTTTCGAGCATTTGTTTTCCCGAATGGATGAAACCTGATCGTGAATTCGAAACATCTACTACTCGATGGCGCTACCGGCACTGAACTCAACCGCCGTGGCGTGGACACCGGCTTGCCAATGTGGTCGGCGAACGCGCTCACCTCCGATACTGGATTGAATGTGTTGCGCCAGATTCATCTGGATTATTTAAAGGCGGGCGCGGACATCCTCACCACCAACACGTTTCGGACCCATCGCCGCGCGCTGGCTGGTAAGGGGGACATCGCCCGCGAATTGACCATACGAGCGGTGGCGACCGCCCAAGAGGCTGTCGTAGAGCATGGCCAACCTGCGCAGGTGGCGGGCTCGCTGGCCCCGCTGGAAGATTGCTATCGACCGGACTTGGTGCCGTCCGAGGACGAATGCCGCGCCGAGCACTCCGAGCGCGTCCAGCATCTTGTGGACGCGGGTGTTGACCTGTTGTTGATCGAGACGATGAACTCAATTCGGGAAGCTGTCATCGCCGCCAAGTTGGCAACCATCACCGGCAGACCCACCTGGGTCAGTTTTGTGTGCGACCGTGACGGGCGAATCCTGTCTGGCGAACTGCTGACGGTTGCCGCCGAGCTATTGTTACCGCTGGGCGTGAAGGCCCTGGGCGTGAACTGCGCTCCGGCGCATACACTGGCAAAACCACTGGCCAAGTTGCGGGGGATCTGCGGCCCCGATTTTCCGCTCATTGCCTATGGAAACATTGGCTACGCCGACCAGTCGCAAGGCTGGATCAACACGGACGCCGTAAACCCGGATAGTTACTGGCAATATGCCCAGACTTGGCCGGCGCAAATCGTGGGGGGCTGTTGTGGCACCACGCCGGAACATATTCGCCAGCTAAGAGCTAAAAGAACCCCTGCCACATGAATTCGCCCCCTATGATGCAAAAATCTTTTGCTCGATTCGCCATCCCCTTCGCGTCTATCGCCACCGTATTATGACTGCGTGTGAATACATTCACGCCGCTGGTGTCGCAGGGGAGATTGTAACCCCATACGGGCATTGTTCCAGTTTTGCCATTGAGTCCCTATAATAACAGTCCGCTAAGCCGCATACCCCGCGACCAACTCTTCAACTTGGACGAGACCATGTTCGCTCGAATATCTCTTGACGGTATTTGTCAAGATCTGATTATTGTGTGTTCTTTCGCCTGTATCTTTTTGATATCTGAAAGCAGCCTCATGGCCGAACATCCTCCCGTCGCACCAATTCACAATGTCGTCGAAAATCACCATGGCACAACGATTATCGATCCCTATCGATACATGGAGGATTTTAAAAGTCCGCTGGTTCAAGATTGGGTGAGGGCGCAAGCGGAATTTACCGACAAAACCATCCATGCGCTGCATGGACGGGACGCTTTACTCGCGCGAATTATCGAACTGGATGCGGGGACGCCTTACACGATCTCCAACATTACTTGCCGGCCCAACGGGGATTTATTTTACTTTAAGCAGTTAGCCTCGGAGAATGTGGCAAAGGTTTATTTGCGCGACGGAAAAACCAACCAGGAACGGCTGCTGATCGATCCCGAAACATTCCCTAAAACGAATGCTGCCGATCATTATACGATCAGCTTTATTCGCGTCTCGCCCAACGGATCGCAACTGCTTTACGGTTTCGCGGCTTCGGGTAGCGAAGAAACCACGCTAAAAGTTTTCGATTTGCCCACGAATCAAGATCTGCCTATCGCCATCGATCGATTGGAGGCCGAATACGCCTTGCCTTCTTGGTTCTCGGATGGAAAATCATTCGCATACAGTCGACGACGAAAAGTCGCGGCGGACGCGCCCCCAACCGAGGGTTATAAATTTACCCAAGCGTACCGTTACCCAATTGGCGATTCAATCGATCAAGCGACGATGATTTTCGCGGACAGGGCTGCCGGTTCGCCCGCCATGGGGGAAATGGACTTTCCCGCCGTTATTATTCCCGCGGGCTCGACATGGGCGATTGGTCAAATCAGGCATGGCGACGAAACCGACATTTCGCTTTACGTTACGCCACAATCCGCTTTAGGTTCTCCTGACACGCAATGGGTGAAAATTTGCGACCGAACCGATCAAGTCACCAGTTTTGCCGTTCGCGGCGATGATATCTACCTGCTGAGCGCCCACAATGCCCCGCGCTTTAAAGTCATGCGCACTTCGCTGCGCGAGCCCAACTTAGCAAAGGCTGCAACGATTGTTCCCGCCGGGGAATATGTGGTGGATTCGTTGGCGGTCGCCCAGGACGCGCTGTATGTGGACGTGCTTAAGGGAGTCGCCAACCAGGTGCTGCGCATCCCTTTTGAAAACAACGCCGCCCCCGAATTTATCACCTTGCCCGCCGACGAGCCTTCCGGCACCGTCGCGGTTTCGCATCCAGAAATGCCCGGCGTGATGATTCGCACTAGCTCATGGACAAAATCCAGTCGTTTATATCGATATGATCCCCTGTCGGGATCACTAGCGGAAACAGGGTTGCAACCCCCGGGAAAATATGACTCGCCCGATTTTCTCACTTCCGTCGAAGTCATGGTGACGAGTCATGATGGCGTCCAGGTCCCGCTATCGATCATTCATCGCAAAGATATTCGCCAGGATGGATCCAACCCGACATTGCTGTCGGGCTACGGCGCTTATGGATTCACCATGCCTATGCGTTACGACCCCATTTCGCTCGCTTGGCTGGAACGGGGCGGAGTGCTGGCGTTCGCGCACGTTCGCGGTGGCGGAGCTTTTGGTAAAGAATGGCATCACGCGGGACGAAAGCACACCAAGCCAAATACTTGGAAGGATTTTATCGCGTGTGGCGAGTATTTAGTGCAAAAGGGCTATACTTCGCCCGCCAAACTGGCGGGTAAAGGGGGCAGCGCCGGAGGAATCTTAATTGGGCGGTCAATCACCGAACGGCCCGATTTATTCGCCGCCGCCCAAATCTCGGTCGGCTGCACCGACATGATGCGATTTGAATCCACCATGAATGGACCGCCCAATATTCCGGAATTTGGCACTATCACAAAAGCCGATGAATTTCGCGGTTTGCTGGCGATGAGCACTTTTCATCATATTCAAGACGGCGTCAAGTATCCCGCCGTCATCTTGACGCACGGCATCAACGACCCGCGCGTGGAACCTTGGATTTCAGCCAAGGCCACTGCCCGCCTGCAAGCCGCCACCGCTAGCGGAAAACCAGTTTTATTTCGCGTCGATTACCATTCCGGCCATGGCATCGGCTCGACGAAAAAACAACGCCAGGTAGAACTCGCTGATGTCTATTCATTCTTGCTCTGGCAATTTGGCGATCCGTCATTTCAAGCTGATTGAATGTATTTGCTAGAGTTCGTTATTAGAACTGGGGGAGAAAGTAACTCGCGTTACCCTCTGAAAAAAATCAAGTCAGCCGGGAATGACACAGGGGGTGCGACACCATGTTTTTAAAACGGGAATCGCTATCACCCCCCCCTACTTCCCATTCATACCCACCAAAACCTCCAGATGTGCTGTGCCATTCACCTCCCCCTTAGCGGGTATCTCGCATAATGGCCGGCTGGAGTTAGGTTCCGCCAATATCTCGGCCAAGGTCGTCTGCTGAAACGCCGATTCCACCTGGGCCAGCGCATTGTCAATCCGTCGATGGAGGGGGCAAAGCCGCGCGCCGTGTCCCGCCAAACCCAAGGGACATGTGCGAATCCGCGCAATCGGTTCAACCGCATTAACTACTTCTAAAATCGTCAATTCCGCCGGCGTTTTAACTAGTACCACCCCTCCTCCTATTCCCCGCTTGGAATGCAGGACATTCGCTCGACTTAGTCCCTGGATTACCTTGGAAAGATACGGCTTAGGTACAAGTGTCGCTTGGGAAATGTCTTCCGTGGTTTTGGCCTGCGGGGCTTGTGATGCTAAATAAACCACGGCTCTTAAGGCGTACTCAACTGTTTGTGATAACATGAAATTTCCTAAAATTTCAAAATTGGATATTGCAATCCAAAATAAAAGGGTAAAAAATCTAATGCGGACAAATAAATCCAATTTACTGCCTCAGTAGCTTTAAGTGCAAGTTTTATTCCAGATCACATTATCTATTTTGGAGCTTTTCCATGCAAGCCATTCAAGAATCTCGTTTGGAGTATGATCTTGGGTATCGATTTCAGATTTATGCGATTTTATCGAATTTGGAACGCCCGAAATTGACACCATCCACGCAGCGGCACCCCTTTTGGCTCCCCTCGTTCCCCACTTGGTGGATGCCGTCTACCACAAATTGCGTCAATACGACGCCACTTGGCGGCATTTTTTGCCTCGGCAATCGGGCTATGAAGGGGAACTATCCAAGAATCTAGCGGATTTGGATGTTCAGCACGCTCAAATTCAGTTTCGCAAAAGCCATTTGGCTCGTTACTTAACTAGACTGGTAACCATGCCTTACGATCAAAAGATGCTCCACTACCTGGACACAGTGGGCAAAATCCACACACTGCATGCCGGTTCGCCAGAGTTGAATGTCCCCTTGGTACAAATGAACGCCCTTTTAGGTTATGTGGCAGACGCGCTCACCTCGACAATCGTGGGATTCAAACTTCCCCACGAGCAAGAAACCCGAACGGTACGGGCATTTCAAAAGCTGTTATGGCTGCAAAATGATCTAATTAATCGGCATTACAGGGCGGCCCTGGCGGTCTAGTCGACTTTGAACCACTGTTGTCATTTATTCGGCAGCTTTGCAGTCACCTCGACTGCAAAGCTGCCATATAATGTAAGAAAGAACGCAATATGCACAATTTCAATACACATTAGAAGACCGGGTAATACTAAGTGCCCGGTTCTTTCCACCATAGCAGTGCCGCCGCTCCCAGAGCCAACACCCATTCGCTCATCGCAAAGCCAATCGTCATCGTGGGAATGCCGCTAAAGGCAAAAAATCCGATCGTGCGAAAAACCACAATCGAGGCATGAACTAAAAAACAACACCAAAGCGCTGGCTGGGTGAAAGAATTTTGTACCAGCGGCCACAAAAAAATTGCCCCTAGCCCAATTTGCAATCCGCCATACACGGCCAAATATTCCGACTGGCCATTCCCGGGCTGCAGCGTAAAGCCTAACGAACGGGAGGTTTGCTGGGGACTAAACGCGCACCACAAGGCCAATCCCCAATAAATCAAGCCCACAATCGCTAAAATCGAGCGTGTCACCATAAGTAATTTTCCGTTGTCTGGGCTGTAAGCGGACAATTAATCATTGCTTGGATTTTAGCCTGCAAGGAAAATTGCAACAGTGGTGCCGCGACCGAATAACGGGGGGTAGTTTGCAAAGAACTGAGGCGAATGATAAACCACCGAGCGCAGGGAGTGAAGGGAGGCAAGTGGTGGAACCCGTTCCGGCAAAAATGCTGGCGGAACCAGTTCCGCCCTACATTGCTAATACCGTTTTTCCCAGGGGATTTGGCGATAGCTCAGGTCTAAAAGCTCGATGGGGTGGATCACGGTCAATTTGTTGCCATCCAATCGGGCTTCGCGAGCAATTTGCAGCAAGCACCCCGCATTGGCCGTGGCGACAATCCTGGCTCCCGTGCCCAGGATATTGCCCAGTTTGCGGCGACTGAGTTGGGCGGACATTTCCGGCTGGGTCAGGTTGTATGTTCCCGCGGCGCCGCAGCAAAGTTCTGATTCGGGCAAATCCACCAGCGTTAATCCCGGGATCAGCCGTAGCAATCGCCGGGGTGCCTCGCGGATTTTTTGCGCGTGAACTAGATGGCAGGCGTCATGGTAAGTCACCGTCAGCGGCAGTTCGCCTTCCGGTTGATACGGCCCCAACTGATCCAAAAATTCCTGCACGTCGCGGACCTTTTCCGCAAACGCCGCCCGGGTCTGATCATGGGCGTCATGCCAGTGATGGGGATAATCTTTTAACATAGCGCCGCAACCCGCGACATTCACGATAACGGCATCGACATCGGCGGGTTGAAAAATCGCGGCGTTGGCATTGGCAAAGTGGCGCGCTGGCTCGCTTTCTCCCGCATGCAGAGCAATCGCGCCACAACAGACCTGCTCCCGTGGAATGAGCACATCGCAACCGTTCTGCTGCAGCACCCGCGCTGTCGCCCAATTCGTCTGGGCAAAGAGGGCTTCATTAACACAACCTGTAAACAAGGCCACCCGCGCGCGGCGCTTGCCGATGGCGGGTAAAACCTCGGGCAGGCGGGGCAACTTGCGGCCTCGCGGCGGCAGGGACTGGGTCAATTGCCGTAAATTGTGGGGAAGCAACCGCAGCAGGCCGAGTTTTTCAGCCATCCAAAGCAATCCCAATCGCTGCGCTATCCTGGCCGGCCACAACGCCCAGGCCAAACGCCGCGGATAGGGTAACAAACCCATCAGCACGTAGCGATGAAACCAATCTGGCGATTTTGCCTGTGCGTTGGCTAACTCGTGCATGCCCACGCGGAAGGGCTCGATCAAGCGGCCATATTGTACACCCGAGGGGCATGCCGTTTCGCACGCGCGGCAATCCAGGCATAAATCGAGATGTTTACGCACCTCATCGTTAAGGGGTATCCGCTGGTCCGTGACGGCCCGCATTAAGTAGATGCGCCCGCGGGGTCCGTCATTTTCATTGCCGGTCAGGACATACGTTGGGCAGGCGGAAGTACACAAGCCGCAGTGAATACAGTCCAAAAAGTCCGCGTAATCGACCCGCGCGCCGGGATTCGCTTTTCCGTTGCCCGACAATAGAGCATCCGTCCGGGTGGCCGTCGCGGAGCTATCATCAGTCACAACAGTGGAAGGAATGACGTCTGGCATAGGGCGAGCTGCCAAAAAAACCACCAGCGGGCTATGATTTGCGACCGGGACGTGAATTTTGCTCGGGGACAAGGAGAGCAACACGGTCGCGGTCCGATCGGCGAAAACCAACCATGGCAAACGGCATTTTTACCAAAAACGACCCGAGTTCAACCGGCCACGGGGGTCAAACTGCGCGCGCATGCGACCTTCAATCAATTGACCGTCGCCGCGCGGTCCCCAAGCACTCGCTTGGGTGAGTTCCATTCCCGGCGACCATCGCCAGACCCGTAGGCGTCCACCCAGTTGGCCTAAATGCGGGTGCCCTTGCTGCAACAGCCATTTGGACCACCCGCCGCTAGGCAATGCCGAAAACCGCACATATAAAATACCATTCGCCGCATGCAATTGCCAATGAGCCGCGGGATCAACCCCTTGTATCCAACGAACCAATTCCGCCGCCTGGCTGGGTCGTACGCAAAATTTTAAGATTGGCTGCGTTAGCATGGGCAGGTCCGTGGGTAAATTGCCAGGCGCCATTCCGGGGGAAATCCCTCCCGCAAAATCCCGCAACGCATGCAAACAACGCACCCAGGATTCTTTTTCCGGCGTATGGGGCGCGCCCAGCAGTTCATACAATTGCTGGGTGATGGTGGTCAATTGCCAATTGACTTCGGGTATTGTCCCCTCAAAACCGCAAATCAACCATGGCTCTTCGCCAGCGGAGGTCGTTGCAACGGAGTGGCCCGCATGGCCGAGACTTTGCAAAAAACCGCTCCACGCGTTTCCTCCCACCACATCCAACACCGCCGGTCGCGTAGGGCTGGCATGCAGCAGATTGAAAATCGCGGCCAAATCGACGCCAGGCGGCAACTTCCACAGACAAGCTCCGCTGGCTTGCGGCAGGGGCTGCACCTTGAGCGTGACCTGGGTGATGATCCCCAAGAGACCAACCGAGCCTACAAGCAACCGGCAAAAGTCATAGCCCGCCACATTTTTTACCACCCGTCCTCCGCCATGATAGATCCGCCCCGCCCCATCGACCGCCTCGATGCCAATGACATAATCCCGCAGCGTGCCATACAGCACTCTTCGCGGCCCGGCGGTATTGGTGGCAATGGCCCCCCCCAACGTCGCCAGATGCGGTAACGAAATATCGACTGGCAGCGTTTGCCCCTCGGTGGCTAAAACGTCCAGCAGTTCGCTAATCGTGATCCCCGCCCCGACGGTAATCGTCAGGTCCCGCGCCGGATAATCGACCACCGCCGCGAGCTTCTTTGTGGAAATACCAACACCCGCCACACGGGGAACCAGCGCGTCAGCTAGCGCAGTCTCTCCCCCCAGCGGATAGACGGCCAGGTTATCCGCGTCCGCGGCGCGTATGGCCTGCGCCACGGCGTCCACCGTATCGGGTGAATAGACTTCGCGAATGTTGGGCCAGGGAAGATTCACGATTCGACCAAAAACAAACTAGCAACAGTGCTTTACATTTATAACGCCGCGCGGCGACCGGGATGCGTTTGTTTCAAATGGATTTGTTCCGGATGGATGTGCTCCATGCCGCAGCCCCCCGCCGTGGGGAGCAATTTTTGCGGGCTGAGGAGTTGCCGGGGATTCCAGGCCGCGCGGTATCGTTCCATCGCCCGTAAGTCTTCCGGCGTGAACATTTCGTGCATAAGGCTTAGCTTTTCCACGCCAATGCCGTGCTCGCCGGTCACGCTGCCGCCACAGGCCAGGCACGCGCGCAAAATTTCCATCCCGGCGGCCAGTACCCGTTGGACCTGATCGGGATCACGCTCGTCAAAGCACAAAATAGGATGGATATTGCCATCGCCCGCGTGAAAAACATTCACAATCGTCAGGTTATAACGTTGGCCGATCTCTTGGATTTGGCGCAAAATCCAGGGCAGCTTGGTCCGGGGAACCACGCCATCCTGCGTGCAAAAACAAGGGGACAGCCTGCCCACCGCGCCAAACGCCTGCTTGCGGGCCTTCCACAATTTAGCGCGTTCGGCGTCACTGGCAGCGAGCCGCACCTCGCGCGCGCCGCATTGTAGACAGATCTGATGAATGCGGGTCCGCTGCTCGTCCAGGCCGGCCTCTAGTCCATCGACCTCAATCAGCAAGAGCGCCCCCGCGTCCGTGGGAAAGCCAAACCCAAACGCGGCCTCCAGCGGCACGATGATCCCCTGATCCAGCATCTCGAGCGCGGCGGGAATGATCCCCTGGCCAATGATTTCGCTAATGGTCGTCGTCGCCTGGTCCACCGATTCAAAAATCGCCAACAGCGTCCGCCATCCGGCGGGATTGGGCGTCAGCCGCACCCAAATTTTGGTAATGATCGCCAACGTCCCCTCGCCGCCGACCAATCCCCCGACCAAATCACAGCCCAGTTCGTCCGGGACTGGCCCCCCCAACTGCACAATCTGGCCATCGGGCAGGACAGCCTCGAGGCCCAAGACATGATTGACCGTAACTCCATATTTCAGCGTGTGGGGTCCACCGGCATTGGTGGCGACATTTCCGCCGATCGTGCAGGCCCCCTGGCTGCTGGGGTCGGGGGCGTAATGCCAACCGCTCCCTTTGAGCGCGGTGTTCAGTTGCGAATTAACGACACCTGGTTGCACCACGGCGTAACGGTCGCGGGTGTTTAGCTCTTCGATCCGATTGAGCCGGGTCAGTACGATCATGATCCCGCCGCCGACCGGCAGGCACCCTCCGGCCAGGCTGGTTCCCGCCCCGCGCGGGACAAACGGCACTCCAAACTGATTCGCCAGCTTGACGATTTCGGCCACCTGCGCGGTGGAACGTGGAAAGACCACGATGTCGGGCGAATTTTTTTCCAGAACGTAGCCATCGCACTCATAAACGAGCAGCTCGGTCCGATTGGAAAGCACGGCCTCCGCCCCGACAATTTGCCGCAGCCGACCGCACAGTTCGGCTAGCCCCCCGGAGGGGATTATTCCCCGCGCGGCTGAAGATGTTGGCGATTGTGGGCTAGTGGTCATGACGCCTGGGTGTGCAGTGGGGATTTGCCGGGCGGGAACGTAACGGAGATTTCCAGGAAAGCACGTATTCTAAACCAGATTGGACAGAGGCAGAATAGGGGAGAGGGACGCGGGTCGCGGGACGCGGGACGCGGGAGATGGGAGGTGGGAGGTGGGAGGTGGGAGGCGAGAGACGGGGGACGAGCCTTAGAGAGGACCCCTTGGGAAAACTTTCGAAGTTAGTGATACCACGAGACAGCCCACAACTTAGTAACCCCATAAACTCGCTCAAAAAATTTCCCTCATCCCCACGAACCGGCGTTCCCTTCGCCCCGTAGTTTCCCCCAGGAGCGTGATTTGTCGTTTAAATGACATTTCATCGGAAATTGTTCTTGTATTCTAATACTTTGCAGTGTAAAGTTATTCGGGGTACTAGCTCATGTCACGGGAATTGCCATGAATGTCCATCAAGCTTTGGCCGATGTGCGGGCGTTACGGGCCACCTTGGCTCGCAGTCGCGACTTTCCGCTGCTCAGCCCTAACTATGTCCTCTTCACCGGATTGGCCGGTGGCGCGGCGGCGATATACCAGTTTGCCCTGGGTACCGCCGATCCCCCCATCGACCGGGACTTTGTCCGCTATTGGAGTATACAGGGGGCCGTGTTGGCCGGGATCTGTCTGATTTCCGTCGCGGGGCGGTATCTACGCGAACCGTCCGAGTGGTCCTGGGGCATCCTCCGCGATACTTGCCTGCTCTTTGTCCCTCCCCTGTTGGTCGGCGGGTTGCTAACCTGGTTAGTTATGTTGCGCGCGCCTGCGGCGATGGCAATTCTGCCCGCTAGCTGGGCGTTGCTCTTTGGCTGCGCGGTCTGGTCCGCCGCGGCAAAATTTCCGCCAGGCATGGGCGGGGTGGCCATCTACTACTTTTTAGCGGGAATTGGCCTGATTTTTACACCCGATGCCTACCTTTCCGCGGGGATGGGCGTGGCCTTTGGCGGGGGGCAACTCATCATGGGGGGATTCTTGTCCTATGTGCGCCAAACGAGCTAAACCCACGCCCGGTTCCGCCATGCCCCCCAGTCCCCAGGACGCAGGAGCCGACTATGACTTTGCGGGCCTTGACCGGACTTTGCACGAAAAAGCCCGACTGGGCATCGTGTTGGCCCTGGCCAAGGCACCCGCGGGATTGGTCTTTGGAGATCTTAAGCGACTGTGCGGGCTGACCGATGGCAACCTCAGCCGACATTTAAAGACGCTGACCGATGCCCAGTTTGTCGAGGCCTGGAAAGGGTATCGCGACAACTACCCCCAGACGCTGCTGCGCTTGACCCCCCTGGGGAATAGCCGCTTTCAACAATATCTGGCCGAACTGGAACGCGTGCTGCAGACCGCCACGCAGACCCAGGCCGTGGTCGCCCCCGCCCCCCTTCCCCATCGTCCCCGCCTGGCCTAAGGCTCTCCCTTTTTTTAGCCTTTTACTTTGCATTACAAAGTACTTTGCTTTCCAGTGTTTATCTGCCCATTGTGTCATTTTTTTCCAGGTGAATCCATGTTCCTGACTAAATTCTTTGGCACACCAAAGCCCACCCCGCCAAAATTGCTCCCTCCGCCGCGCGAGGCTCACGCCTGGTGCCAGTACTTTCATCAGCAGGCGCGGATCGTGGGTGATGTTTTGCGCGGGGTGGACACCAATGTGACGCCAGCCGAATTGCAGGCCGTTGGCCGCTCGGTGCAAATTTTTCAATTGGGCGAAAGCGGCCAGGGCAAACACTTTCTCGCCTGCGCGGAACGATACGCTCAACAGTCGGGCGATGAGGATTATTTATTGGCTCTACCGCTGTTTCTGGCGGAGGAACACCGCCACGCCCGTGATTTGGGACGATTGCTCACGGCCTGGAAGTTACCACTACTGCAAAAAAACTGGACTAACGGCATCTTCCGCTGGCTGCGGCACCGGGCGGGATTAAAACTCACGATTAGCGTCTTGCTTTCGGCGGAAGTGATCGCCCAGGTGTATTATGCCGCGCTGCGCGAGGCGACCGCGTGCCCGGCGCTACAGCGGCTTTGTCGCCAAATTTTACGCGACGAGGCGCAGCATGTCCGCTTTCAGGCGGAGCGGCTGGCCATCCTGCGGGCGGGGCATTCCCGCTGGTGGGTGGCGGTGACGCAATGGGGAGAGCGAATGCTGTTCCTGGGGACGCGCTGGGTGGTGTGGCGGACGCATCATCCGGTGTTTCGCGCGGCGGGCATGAACTGGCGGGAATACCGCCGCAGGGTGCGTCGATGCTTTGCACGGGCCCAAACGCTGGCCAATCCGGCCAATTACGCCCCTATGCCCGATCGTCATGCCAGTATCACGGAACAACTTCGCTGGCAACTCGCTGGCCAAAAATGGCTGGATTAACGGGAGAAAGCGCGGCGGCGGGACTTGCGAAACGACCCGTGGGGAACGCATAATCCACTCAGTTTTGTTGATCAGCGGTTGTACTTGTATCAATGATAGCGGAAAACGCGGCACACGCGGATATTGGCATGAATCCCTACGCCGCGCCTCAAGCCGTCGACACACAAACCCCGCGGCGGTTTCCGCCGATTGATCCCGCCAGCGGCCTCTGGACGTATGCCTGGCTGGTCGTGCTGGTTTTATGGCCCGTAGCGCTTCTCAATTATCTGGACCGGCAGATGCTGGCCGCCATGAAATCCTCCGTCATGGCGGATATTCCCGATATCGCCCGCGAAGCCAACTGGGGCTACATGCTGGGCCAGTTCAAATGGGTGTATGCGTTTTTTAGTCCGCTGGGGGGGTATCTGGCCGACCGGTTTAGTCGCCGCTGGACCATCTGCGGCAGCCTGTTTGTCTGGTCGGGGGTCACCTGGGCGACAGGACAAGTCACCACGTATGACGGCCTGTTGTGGACGCGCACCTGGATGGGAATCAGCGAGGCGTTTTATATACCCGCGGCGCTCGCGCTCATCGCCGATTATCACAGCGGAGGGACGCGCTCGCGCGCGATTGGCCTGCACCAGACGGCCATTTATTGCGGAATTATCCTGGGGGGCTTTGGCGGCTACGTGGCGGACGCGCCCGACTGGGGCTGGCGCAGCGCGTTTGATATTTGCGGCATGGCGGGACTACTGTATGCGGTGCCGCTGTGGCTAATGTTGCGCGATAAACCGCGCAGCCCATCCGCCGCAACGACCGAAAGTGCACTATCCAGCGGGTCCGGCGCCCCCTCCATCGGTCAAACGCTACGCGAATTATTAGGCAACGGGTCATTCTTGTTGCTTGTCGCGTGTTTTACGCTCCCCGCGCTGGCCGGTTGGGTGGTTAAGGACTGGATGCCCGCGATCCTCAAGGACAAATTCATGATTGGGCAGGGTTTGGCCGGAGTTTCGGCCACGCTGTACGTCAATTTGGCCGCGCTGGTGGGCGTGTTTGCCGGAGGCTGGCTGGCCGATGGCTGGATGCGCCAAAACATTCGCGGACGAATTTATGTGAGCGCCCTGGGAATGACGCTGTTGATTCCGGCGCTGTTTGGCGTGGGAAATGCCGACACTCTGTTGCTGGCAATACTGTTCTTGGTGGTCTTTGGGGTCGGTTGGGGCTTTTTTGACTGTAATAACATGCCCATCTTGACGCAGATTGTCCGTCCGGGACTACGGGCCAGCGGGTATGGTATCATGAATTTGGTAAGTATCAGTTGTGGCGGGCTGGCTGATTGGGGCTTTGGCGAACTGCGCGATCGGCAAGTGCCATTGAATCTGATTTTTGGCGTGTTTGGCGCCGTGGCCCTCTTGTCCGTGGGATTGGTCCTGCTCATTAAGCCCCAACCCGAACAATCCGCCGGGCCACCGGAACACTAACTTCGTCACCCCTTTTTGCAGAAAGTCGCTTGCATGTCCCTCCGCCTTACCGGTTTAACCGCCGCCGCGCATACACCTTTCTTGGACGATGGCAGCCTGCATTTGGCGGCAATTGACCGCGCCGCCGAGCATTTCTTGTCCGTGGGCGTGGAGCGGGTGTTTATCTGCGGAACCACCGGCGAGAGCCATTCTTTGACCGTGGCCGAGCGGCAGGCGATCGCCGAGCGCTGGCTGACGGTCGCCCGCGGCACAAAGTTGCAGGTGGTAGTCCACGTGGGGAGCAACTGCCTGGCTGATAGCGCCGAACTGGCCCGGCACGCCCAGCGACAAGGGGCGTTGGCGATCGCGGCGGTCGCGCCGTCGTATTTTAAGCCGCCGCACATCCCGGCGCTGATCGCTTGCCTGCGGCAGATTAGTTCCGCCGCGCCGGATTTACCCTTTTATGCCTATGATATTCCCGTCATGACCGGACTAAGTTTATCCATGGCGGAATTGCTGGAGCAGGGACAGGCCGATTTACCCCGCTTGAACGGGCTAAAATTTACCAACCCCGACCAAAAGACGTTTCAATTTTGCCTGCAATACCAGGGGGGGCGGTATGACATCTTGTGGGGATTGGACGAGGCGCTGCTGGGGGCGTTGGCATTGGGCGCCACGGGGGCGATAGGCAGCAGTTATAACTTTGCCGCCCCGATTTATCTGCGGATGTGGCGGGCGTTTAGGGAACATGATCTGCCGCTCGCCCGCCAAGAACAATTTCGCGCCGCACGGGTCATTGCCGCGCTGGTCCAGGCGGGATACCTGCCAGCGACAAAACAGGTGATGTGCTGGCTGGGCATTCCCGTAGGCCCCCCGCGCCTGCCACTGGTCGCGCTGACCACCGCCCAAGCGTCAACATTGCGTAAGCAACTGGATGAGATGGAATTTTGGAGCTGGATCGACCAAGAGCCGGTTGGGGAGTAGGAGGGGAGATGAGAGGCAAGGGATGAGAGGCGGGAGATGGGAGGCGAGTGACGAGAGACAGAAGACGGGAGAAGCGAGTGGCGGAATTCAGCTCCGGAGGAGCGTCATCTTTATAGTAACCGACAACACACCACAAATATAATTATTTATTTATTCTTTTAATTGACATGTCCGCCGGGCATCGGCCAGCCCCCTAGCCCAATATTTTGATTACAATAGGTTCATGCGCGAATTTCGTATATTTCAATTTTTCGGAACCAAATCCTTGACGGGGCTGAGGGGAATGCATCTTATGGGAATAGCATTGAACGGCATCATAGCGGTTTTGAACAGCGGAACGCGACTGAGAGGCAATATTTTGGTGTATTGGAGCAAAAATATGCCTGCAGGTGTTTTTCAAATGGCGGGGATGCCATACCTTGATGGGTGTCCCCAGCGGGGTTCCGTTTCCCGCCCGATTCACCAATATGTGATGTTCTGTCTGGCGTTGCTCGCCTGTTTTACTGCTAATACTCCGGCCCAGGCGGTTGAAGCGCGGCTTTTGTACAAGTTGACCGCGCCTGACGGGCAGCCAAGCGAGGGTTTTGGCAGTCTATTAACTATAATCGATGGCGATTTATTGGTAACCGCACCTGCGGTTACAGAACATCTTCCTTCAGTGGATGTGCAAAATTTTGCAAATGGTAAAGCGTATCTGTTTGACGGAGCGACGGGTGCATACAAGTTCGCTTTAAGCAATCCCGAGCCGATGAACCTGGATCGATTCGCCGAAGCTGCGACGGGCGGCGATGGACAGGTGTTTCTATCGGCTATAGGGCTGCAGGAGCGCGTTTATGCGTTTAGCGCGGTCACGGGCAATTACCTGGGAAAAATTCAGAATCCAGAGCCTGTATCCGCGAAATTTGGCGGCAGCATAGCCTACGGATCGGGGAGTTTGCTGGTGGCGGCTCCTTCGTACAGTGATCCAGCGAACGATTACCAAAATGATCGCCTATATATCGGCCAAGTGTATCTATACAACGCGAATACGAGGGAGTTAGAGCTAACCATACCCAATCCGGAGCCAAGCTGGGGCGACCTTTTTGGATATAGTGGCATGGTAGTTAATCGGGATTCAATTTTAATCAGTTGCGTTGCCGATGGTCCGTTAAATGAGCCAAGTAATTTTGCGGGGCGTGTGTGGGAATTAGATCGTCAGTCGGGTCAAGTGTTGGGTACACTGGAAAATCCCAACCATACAATGGAATTTTTAGAATGGGATTGGTTTGGCTATAACGTAGCTGCAAATGAGCAATTGATAGTTGTTAGTGCCGATGAAGAAGACACTAATGGAATATACGGATCCGGGATGGTTTATATTTTTGATGCATTATCCGGAAATTTGTTGCACGCGCTCCACAGCCCTTTTCCTCGAGAAAATGCAGAGTTTGGTCAAACATTGGCGATTAATGCCGCTGGCCAAGTCCTGATTGGAGAAAGCAACTATTTGCAAAACGGTTTAAGTGGCACTTCTCAAGTCTATCTCTATGACGGACACAGTGGGCAATTATTGGCAACGATAATAAACCCTGATTCATCTATCAGCTACACAGGGTCTGTCACGACTTTTGAAAACCGCATTTATATTAGTGCTCTCGGGACTGGAGCGAGTGACCTCCCCTACACAAGCTCGGTTTACGTCTATGAGATCATTCCCGAGCCGTCGTTTTGGATGCTGGCTGTGTTGGCAATATCATATTTTGGAATAAGACACATTTTATGGAACGGGCCAAAGAGATTGAGCACTTGTGCGCCTCGTATTGCTCTAACGTCCCAAACTTAGGATACCCTTCTTAACCAGTCCTTGCCACGCTCTTGCCGGTTCCATTTCCTTGCACCGCGAATCATCCATTATAAAAAACCAAGTGGCACTGGCGTTCCGCCAGTGGAGGGCCAATTACAATTCGGTTTACAGCTAAATAGTATGTTAAGTTCAATGCCCCATGCCCTCCCCACCCCAGCTCATCACGGGTTTTCTCGCCGCGGCCACTTCGTCCGGGCGGCTGGTCGCGGTGGAGTGCGGCGCGCTGTGCAGGTAATCGGCGGATTCCTCGGTGATGCGAAACAGCGTCTCGGCAAAGGCGTCCAGCGTTTCCCGGCTTTCGGTCTCGGTCGGTTCGATCATCAGGGCCTCGCGCACGGTCAGGGGAAAATAAACCGTCGGCGCGTGAAAGCCGTAATCCAACAGCCGCTTGGCGATGTCCATCGCGCTGATCCCTTTCTCGGTCTTCAGCTTTTGGCCGCTCGCCACGAATTCGTGCAGGCAGCGGTCGCCATGCGGCACCGGGAAAATGTGTTTCACCTTAGCCAATAGATAATTGGCGTTGAGCACCGCGTTTTCGGAGACGCTTTTTAGCCCGTCCGGTCCATAGCTGCGAATGTAACAGTACGCCCGCACCAGCACGCCCACCTGGCCAAAAAAGCTGCGGACCCGGCCGATGGAATGGGGATGGTCATGATCCAAAAAGTAACGGTCGCCGTCGCGGCCCACGCGCGGCACGGGCAAAAACGGGGCCAGCATGCCCCTCACGGCGATCGGTCCCGCCCCCGGACCGCCCCCCCCATGCGGGCCGCTAAACGTCTTGTGCGGGTTATAGTGCATCATATCCGCCCCAAAGTCGCCGGGGCGGGCCTTGCCCAGGATGGCGTTCATGTTCGCCCCATCCAGGTAAATCAGCCCCCCCCGCGCGTGAATCAGGTCGGCGATCGCCTTCACCTGCGGCTCAAACAGGCCCAGCGTGTTGGGATTGGTGATCATAAAGACCGCGACGTCGTCGGTCAGCTTGGCCCGCAAATCGTCCAGGTCCACAAACCCCTGGACGTTACTTTTGACCGTGATGGCGTCAAATCCGGCCATGGCGGCGCTGGCGGGATTGGTACCGTGGGCGCTATCCGGGGCCAGGACCTTGGTCCGGTGTTCTCCCCGCGAGCGAAAGTAGGCCGCCGCCACCATGAGCGCGGTCAATTCACCATGCGCCCCCGCCGCCGGTTGCAGGGAAACCGCGTCCAACCCGGCGATCTCCGCCAGATAGTGCTGCATCTCAAAGAGGAGCTGCAATAAACCCTGTAGCGTTTCTTCCGGCTGGTAGGGGTGCAAATCGACAATGCCGGGCAAGTTGGCCGCCTGTTCATTGCGCTTGGGGTTGTACTTCATCGTACAGGAACCTAACGGATAAAAGTGCGTGTCCACGGACATATTCAGCGTGGAGAGATTCAGGAAATGCCGGACGATCTGTGGTTCGGTCACTTCGGGCAACGGGGGGACATCGCGCGCGAGCGCATCCGCGGGCAGCAGATCCGTCAGCGGTTGCTCCGGCACATCACACACCGGCACCCGCGTGGCCCGGCGGCCAGGAAGGGACTGTTCAAAAAGTAACGCCGTGGCACGGGTGTTGCGCATAGGGGAGTAGTGGAGGAGTGGAGGAGTGGAGTTTTGAGGAATGGAGGAGTGAAGCAAAATAGAGTCTCTAGTCTCTAAACTCCAGACTCCAAAAACCAAATACCAAAAACCATTAAGATCCCGCGAGTAGGACTTGTCGGCGGGGGGCTGATGCCAATGCCCGGACCAAGCCGTCGATTTCGCTCTTGGTACGCTTTTCGGTCACGGTTACTAACAAGCAATCCGCCATGTCGTGGTACCACTGACCAAGGGGAATACCGGCAAAGTAGCCCGCATTTCCGGCGGTTTCCAGCAGTTCCATGACTGCCCCGTCGTAATCGCGGATCACAAATTCCTGGTAAAACGGCCGATCAAACGCCGCGCCAAACCGGTTGAGCCGCACCAACTGTTGCTGGGCGTAATGGGCTTTTTGCAGGCACAGATTGGCGGTCTCGCGTAGGCCCTGGGGACCCAACGACGCTAGATACACTGTCGCCCGCAGGGCAAACAACCCCTGATTGGTGCAAATGTTGCTAGTCGCTTTTTCCCGGCGAATGTGCTGTTCGCGGGTTTGCAGGGTCAGCACCCAACAGCGCTGGCCGCGACGGTCGACTGTTTGTCCCACGATGCGACCGGGCATCCGGCGGACAAATTCCTCGCGGCAGGCCATGATGCCCAGGTAGGGACCGCCATACTGCAGCGGCGTCCCTAGGGATTGTCCCTCCGCAATGGCAATGTCCGCCCCGTAATCCCCCGGTCGCTGCAACAGTCCCAGGCTGATCGGATCGAACGAGACGATGTACATTGCCCCCCGGGCATGGGCGATCTGGCCCAATTGTTGGACTTGCTCTAGATTGCCAAAAAAGTTGGGATGTTGAATAAGGACGGCCGCGGTCTGGTCATCGACGACGGCGGCCAAATCCTCGGGAGTGACCACGCCATCCGGCGTCCCCACGGTGACCAGTTCGGTATCCAAATCCGCAAAGTAAGTTTCGATAATGGCGCGGTATTCGGGGTGGACGCTGGCCGCGGTGACCACTTTTTTATGCCGCTGGGTAGCGCTGATGCTCATGAGGACCGCCTCCGCCGCGGCGCTTCCCCCGTCATACAAACTGGCGTTGCTGATCGGCAGGCCGGTCAGCTCGGTGATCATGGTTTGATATTCAAAGAAGACCTGCACATTCCCTTGGCTAACTTCCGGCTGATAGGGGGTGTAGCTGGTGTAAAACTCTCCCCGTCCCGCCACGTAATCGACCACGCTGGGGATAAAGTGGTCATAAGCCCCCCCGCCCAAGAAGCAGACGCGCTGCGCCGGGGAGACATTTTTTGCGGCTAATTCCCCCATGTGGGCCATTAACTCTTGCTCGGTCAGGGCGGGAGGGAGGTTCAGGGGGCGATTGAACCGCAATTCCGGCGGAATCATCGTAAACAGTTCGTCAATGGACTGCACGCCGATCGTGGCCAGCATGGTTTCGACATCGTGCGGAGTATTAAGCAGGTAAGCCATGCGGGAGGAGAGTGGTTAGTGGGTAGTGGATAGTGAGTTGGGAGGTGAGAGGCGGGAGACGGGAAGTGGATAACTGGTATCTCATTCTGCATTCATCATTCTGAATTCTGCCTTCCTCAATGGTTGTGGCATTCTTTTTCATAAGTTGCATGATCCAGCAGATGTCCCGTTCCCGCGCCGGAATCGAGCTTGATTTTCACTAGCCATCCAGCGTTGTAGGGATCCGTATTGAGCGTTTCTAGTCGATTGGCCAAGTCGGTATTGGCGGCGATGATCTCTCCCGCCACCGGACTATACAAATCACTAACCGCTTTTACCGATTCGATTTCACCAAATACGTCTCCCACATTGACATGTTTTCCCACGGGGGAAAGCTGCATATGAACCAGGTCCGTCAGGGCCTCGACGGCAAAGGCCGATATTCCCACCACGGCCACTTGCTGTTCGCCCGAGGTTTCTAAACGGACCCATTCGTGGGTTTTGGCATAGTGCAGATTGGTCTGTGACATGGCGGGTGGTGGGGAAAGAAAGTGGTTAGTGGATGGTGGGAAGACTATTCAACCGGACGCTAGGGCGTGGCGGCTGATGTGGTGGTTTGTGTGTTAAAGTTACTTACGCTTGTAAAATGGCAGCGGCACAACCGTGACCGGGACCAAAGTCCCCCGCAGATTGATCTGTAGTTCTGTCCCGGGCGCGGAAACACCCGGCGGAACGTACGCCATGGCGATGCCCCGCTCTAGCGTGGGCGAGTAGGTGCCGCTGGTCACCACGCCAATTTGCGGTGCGGGGTCAGGACTATTTGCTCCATTGGTAACCGCCGCGTGCACGGGATATTGCTCGCGCGGGGCGCGTTTGCCCTCTACCGTCAGGCCGACCCGCGTCTTGGCTACGCCAGATTCCTTTTGGCTTTGTAATAGAGCATGACCGGGAAACGATCTCTCCCCTAAAGTCACGGCAAAGCCCAAGCCCGCCTCTAGCGGCGTGGTCGATTCATCCAGTTCATGCCCATACAGCGGCATCGCGGCTTCCAGCCGCAGGGTATCGCGCGCACCCAGGCCGCAAGCCATAACGCCATGAGTCTGGCCTGCTTGCAGCAATTTTTGCCAAACATCCACCGCCGCTCCGGCGGGAATAATCAGCTCGCAGCCATCTTCCCCGGTGTAGCCGGTCCGGCTAATCAGCGCCGGTACCCCGCCCACCTGCCCTCGGCCGCAGTGATAGTATTTCAATGTTGCGGGTGAGAAATCCGCAAATCGCGCAACCAGCCCCAGCGCGTCCGGTCCCTGTACGGCGATCATCGCCGTGCTAGCGGTCAAATCATGCACAGTTATTGCCCGAGGCAATCGCGACCGCAGCCACGCGATCACTTTTTGCCGGTTGCTGGCGTTGACCACCATGCCCACCTGCGGACCAGGGGGTATTTCACCTGCGGGAGTATCTGCAACTGTAGCGGCAATTTCCCCTGATATGCCCGCGGGAACATGATAGACCAGCACATCATCCAGAATCCCCGCCGCATCGTTGGTGAGCAGACTGTAGCGAATCTGCCCAGGAGCCAAATCGCTGACGCGCCGCGTGGTTAAACCGTCCACGGCCGCCAGCACCTGGGTGACAGAATCACCCGCGCTCGAGGAAAACAGCAGCCGGCCCATGTGGCTGACATCAAACAGCCCGGCGACGGTACGGACGGCGGTATGCTCGGCCACGATAGAGCTGTACTGAACCGGCATGGACCAGCCGCCAAATTCCACCATGCGACCGCCAGCGGCGGCATGCCAGGCATGCAGCGGTGTCTGCAAAAGCGGCAAAGATAGATTGGGCTGGGTCACGTGCGGCAAATCTTTATATTTTTTGGTCAAAAATGGGCCAATCCGCTTTATTTTGGATTCACCGTGCTAATGTGGTCCTACCGGTGCCAGGAACGGAACATGCCCCGAAGGCAGTGTTGAGAGCACATCCGTGGCTACAATAATTTTGACCACGGCCAGCGTCAGCAATGCTGACCAGGCCGGGGATTACCGCGCGAGCATGGGAGCCTGACCCCCGGTAAGGTGACCTGCACACATAATGTGTGTCATTCACCGAACCAAGTCGGGCTTCTTCCACGGAGCGCCAAATTGCCAAAGGACACTGGGATTTTAGTCCTTTGACCAGAGTCTGTACAGTAGCGAGATTTCGACAGTTTTTCTTACGCGAAAAAATTTGCATCGTCGCCAGCATTCTTCCCTGGTCTAGCCAGCCTGCCTTGTCCGCGGGAATGTGCCTTTAGCGTATATTTAACTATACATACTGGCGGCTTGGCAAACCTTGACGAATAGCCAGCCTTTAGCGGTTAAGTTGTTGCTAGCAGGGGATTTAGGAAAACGCCCCGACACCTTCGGCCAGTCCGGGCAAAAACTTGAAAAAATATTTTTTTGTCCTAAGTCGTTATCGGCTGTGTAGTTGAGTCAGGACTAGCCGCGCGGGGCAAAAAATAGCATTTGCCAAGGTCCAATTTTGCGCCCACATTGCAATGATGGAGTCCACTGTCCGCACAGTCGCGAGGCTGGCATGATCGGTCATGCTAGCAGTCACGGTTGCCATGTTCCCTAAAAAAATTCGGGACTGCGGTAAACCGACATCGAGACTGTCACGTAATACATTTGTTCAGTGGCCCAAGGATCGGGGGTCCGTCTGTTACAGGAAGTGCGCGTCGCCGCGCGCTTCTTTCAACAGGGGGACCCCTGTTTTATTGTCATACCGCGGTGGAGAAAACATTTGCCCGCAACTGACCCTTGTCAGGCAAATTTATTACCTACCGCGGATGGGATAAATGTTGACCCCGGACAGCACCAAGTTGATCGCAAATTGTTCGTGAGATCGCCGTTATGAATCGCCAATTCAAGTTAGCCGCTTTATCCACCACCCTGGCCGCCGCCATTGGCCTGCCGGTGGGAACCGCATTCTGGACTCAGGATAGCTGGGGCCAAAATGTCGGGGCATCCTGCAATGATTGCTGGACCACTCCAGCTGTGGTTGCCACGCCCGCCTTTCGCCTGGAAAGCCGGACCGTCTTTGACCAGCGAGCGGTCACTTCGTACAAGATCGACTGCGAAACCGTCTATGATGAATCGACCATCACCGTCTTTAAGCCTGTGTGGCAAACGGAAATGCGCGAACGGCGATTTACCGTGCAAAAGCCCGTCACCGAAACCAGTGAGCGCGAAGAACGGTTTGTCACCTACAAACCCGTGTGGGAAACCACCATGCGGGATTGCAGTTATGACCGCGTCCGCGAAGTGGTGGAAACCAGCGAGCGCGAAGAACGCGTGATTGTCAGCAAGCCCGTCACCGAGACCTGCGAGAGGTTGGACCGCTATCTGGTCACCAAGCCCGTCACCGAAACCAGCGAACGGGAAGAACGCTATCTCGTCGCCCGACCCGTTACCGAGACGTGCGAGCGCGAAGACCGCTTTTTAGTCCGGCGCCCCGTTACCGAGACATTTGAACGGGAGCAGTTTCACACGGTCTTTGATCCCGTCACCACCTTTCAAACCAATGTCGTTGACCAGGGATTTATGTCCCAGGCCACCGTCTGCGTTCCCGGCCCCACCCGCACACGGCTGATGTTCCGGCCTAATGGCTGCGTGGTTGATCCCGTCACTGGCATGACCCAATTCCAAAGGGGCGGCCTGGGCTGGGGCACGGTCGCCGGTCCCTCCCAACCGGCCACGGTCAACGTGTGGAACTCTAACCCCGTCGCGGTGCAAACACCTGTGACCACCATGCAGCCCCGCACCGTCGCGACCAAGGTGCCGGTCTCGGTCACGCGGATGGTCGAACAAGAAGTCGTCCAAAAAGTCCCCGTGCAAACCACCCGCATGGTTCAGGAAGAAATGGTCCGCAAGGTCCCCGTCCAAACCGTACGCATGGTCCAGGAAGAAATTGTTCGCAAGGTCCCTGTCCAAACCACCCGCATGGTCCAAGAGGAAATCGTCCGCAAGGTCCCCGTCCAAACCGTGCGCAAAGTGACCGAACGGGTCGAAAACATGGTCCCCGTGCAGGTCTGCCGCTATGTCCCCGAAGAGATCGTCCGCAAGGTTCCCGTCCACACCACCCGCATGGTCACCGAGGAACGCGTCGAGGAAATTCCCGTCCAAGTCTGCAAAATGGTGGCCGAGGAACGAGTCGTCCGCACCCCGCGCATCGTCGAACGCCGCACCCCCATCGAACGAACAATTTTGGTCCCCCGCACGGAAACTTTCAAAATTCCCGTCGATGCCTGTGGGCGTGACATATTAACTTCCACCAGTTCCACATCATCCGCATTGGACCGAACTGGCAACAGCGGGAACGGCAGTGGCGCAAGCGGTGAAAGCGCGACCGGCAAACCGACATTGGCGGATCCCCCTAGCGTGATGACATCTAAGAAAGTGACCGAAGACGCGCTGCCAGGACCGGAACCATTTTAAGCCCGGGCCAGGGCGTGACGCCCATATAAGCCAGCGCGTAACGATGCGCTTTTGGCAGGCATGTCATTTTGCCTTCTGCATTGATCAATCTAAAATTCCCCCGCCTCCCATGCCCGCTTGGCTGTTAAATCTTTTGTGCGTGGCCGGGGGTGGAGCCAGCGGTTCCCTGCTACGGTGGTGGACGGCGTTGGGCGTAAAGTCCCTGCTGGGAAACGCCTGGCCCTGGGGGACGCTGACGGTGAATATCCTCGGCTGCTTTTTGTTCGGCTTCGGCTTTCAATGGTCCCTAGCGCGCGGCGTCCCCGACGACCACCCCCTCCGGCTACTCTTCTTTACCGGCTTTTTAGGGGCTTACACGACTTACAGCACTTTTGCCTTTGATTCGCACGAGTTGCAGCTATCGCGCGGCTGGCACTGGGCCATGGTAAATGTCCTGGCCCAAGTGCTATTAGGCTGGTTGGCCGTGTGGGGAGGAATCGCGGCGGCGGGTGCATATAAAAATTAAGAATTAAAAATTAAGAATTAAGAATTTACACTCTCCACTCCCCACCATCCACTCTCCACTCTCCACATCCCACCATCCACTACTCCTTCGCCGGGCGCAGCGGCGCGTGGGCGAGTAAAAACTTCTTTTCCCCCGCCCCGGTCGCAAACTTGACCGTTGCCGTGCGGCGGATCCCCCGACCGCTCAGCGCGGTGATCTTTCCCAGGCCATATTCGGGATGCAGCACCACCATGCCATGGGCGAATGCCTCGGGCGGGACGCGCGGAGGGGGTGTTTCCCGCGCGGGGGAGTCCGGAGCGGTCACCGCAGACCCCTCGGCACCACTTTCTCCGGACAGATGATGCCCTCCATTGCCACCAGGGCCATTCTCCGCGACCGCCAGTTCCGCCGCCGTTTGCAATTTATACTGGGCGATGCGCTCCAGCTTACTTTCCAAAATGGTTTGCAAATCCGCCCGCACGGGAATCACCCGTTCCTCAAAATCTTCGTGAATATGATCCGCGTGGCCGTCGTCCTGTTCCAGCCACGTCAGTTCGCGGACGTGAATCTCGCCGCTGGGCAGCTCCAGCAAAAACATGCTGGGGATGGTCATCCGCGTCTGCCCGCGAAACGTGCGCATCTGCGCCGTGCTCAGGTGCAATTCTGCCTGGGCGCGGGTCATGCCCACGAATAGCAAGCGACGTTCCTCCTCGAGTTCGTCGGCGGCGTGGCGACTGCGCTCATGTGGCAACAAGCCCTCCTCGACGGCGATCAAATAGACCACGGGAAATTCCAGCCCCTTGGCCGCGTGCAACGTCATTAGCGACACGCGGTCAACCTCGGTCTCCCAGCCATCGATATCGTTGGTCAGGCAGGCCTGTTCCAAAAACTGCTCCAACCCGCCGTCATCGGGATGCTGGGCGTCAAATTCGGCCGCCGCCGAGAGTAGTTCTTGAATATTGGCCAGGCGTTCCTCATCCTCGGGGTCGGCTGCGGCGTACAGCTTGTCATAACCGGTGAGGGACAGCACCTGCCCCAAGACCTCTTCCACGGGGGCTTCCCGCGCGAGTTGCAACTGGTCAAAGAGCGCCATGAATTTGGCCGTCGAGGCCATCGCCCGTTTGTTCAGCTCCGCGATTAATCCTGCTTGCCGGGCGGCGTCGGTAATGCCCAGGCCGTGCAAGTTGGCATATTGTTCGATGGCGTCCACCGTGGTTTTGCTAATCCCCCGCGCGGGAAGATTCACAATCCGGCGAAATGCCACCAGATCGCGCGGGTTATTTAGCAACTGCAAATAGGCCAGCAGGTCCTTGACCTCTTTGCGCTGGTAAAATTCCACGCCGCGGACCAACTGATATGGCACCCCTTGTTCGCGCAGGGCATGTTCCAGCGTGCGCGACAGGGCGTTCATCCGGTAAAAAATGGCAAAGTCCCGCGCGCGGCGGCCCGACTTTTGAATGGCTTGCGCGATCGCCACCGCGATGGCGTCCGCCTCGTGCTGCTGGTTGGAGTAGCGCGTCAGTGTGACGGCGGCCCCCTCGTCATTGTCGGTAAACAGCGACTTGGCCTTGCGCTTTTTGTTATGGCTAATCAGCGCGTCCGCCGCCCGCAAGATCGCCTTGGTGCTGCGGTAATTTTGCTCCAGCCGCACAATCGCCACCTGCGGATAATCCTGTTCAAAGTCCAAGATATTGTTCAGATTCGCCCCGCGCCAGCCATAGATCGACTGGTCGGGGTCCCCTGTCACGGCCAGATTGGGATAATCGATCGACATCCCCCGCACGATCATGTACTGCGCAAGATTGGTGTCCTGGTATTCGTCCACCATGATATAGCGATAACGCTCGTCCAGCGCCGCCCGCAGCTCCGATTGCTCGCGTAGTAGCTGCGCCACATGCAGCAGCATATCGTCAAAGTCCACCGCGTTGGCCGACAGCAGGGCTTTTTGATACGCGGGATAAATCTGCTTGACCAAGTTGCCGATCGGGTGGCCGGGGCGGGACTCGTATTGCTCGGGCAAAATCAGGCTGTTCTTGGCCCAACTGATCGCCTGCTGGATCCGCTCCGGCGTGACATGCGTCAGTTGCACCGGGAGCGCGCGGATTGTTTCCTTCAGCAGTTGCAGGCTGTCGCCGGTGTCATAAATGGTAAAGTTCGACCCCAGGCCCACGAATTCGCCGTAGCGGCGTAGTAGGCTGCCGCAAAAGCGGTGAAACGTGCTGACCCAGACGTTTTGGCCGGGGGCGAGCAGTTCGAGCCGGCGTTTCATTTCGTCGGCGGCTTTGTTGGTAAAGGTCATCGCCAGGACCTGCCGCCCCGGCACCCCCTGGCGGAGGATGTACGCCACGCGATGGGTGACGACGCGGGTTTTGCCGCTGCCGGGCCCGGCCAGGATCAGCACCGGCCCGGCAATGGTGGTCACCGCCGCCCGCTGCGCGGGGGTCAGCATGGACAACAGGTCGTGATGGTCGGGGTTGTGCTGATCCGTAATGTCTGACATGGTTCCTCCGTGAGGGGGCGGCCTCCTAACTAGCCTGGAATGCCCACAGGCTTAGCTCCATTATACAGGAGAAAGTGGCTGAATATGCAAGGCTACGCGATACATCCTAGATAAAGTTCTTAGTCGCTTCGCTAAACGCTAAATTTTGCGTATGCCTAACTTTATATCTAGGGAACTTCTACATTACCCAGTTAGCTTGAAACGTGTCCAGAAAACTATTGGCACGTGCCCGCCATACCCCGTTAGACGTGGCTGGTTTAATTCCTCGCTCAAAAGCCTCTTTAATTGCCCCAGACGAGGGAAGAAACAGTCTCTCTCTAGCTTTAAAGTCAGGGTTATGGCCTGCATAGGGCATGTCCGCATGCAGCAATTCGTGGTACAAGAGAAACTCCATCACAAATTGAGGTACATCCGGTGAATTCAGAATTGGATTGATGCTGATACTGCAATCAGATTGTCGGTAAAAGCCAAACAAGCCCTTGCTGACTCGATTCATCCAACGCAGATCGCCCAGCTTTGGAGTTCCATTCGGAAAATGAGCTTTGGCTGCAAGCACAATGTCACGAATTTTCACGAGGTTATAACCTGCATCCTGGTTACCCCAGGAATTAGGTTTCGCGGTGGGAACAAGACTTAAAGTTTCAGGCTCCAATGGAAATGGAGGGGGAGTGATTAAGGTAGTTAATTCCCGAGAAACATCTTCTGCAAAGGCGTGAAAATTGTCGCGGTAAACAAAGCTACACGCTGGCAATCGATTCCAGATTTCTTGCATGCGCTCTTGCATCAGTTTTGGTGTCATTTGCTGTTCAAAGATTTGTTTTGCAAGCGCGGATGGGTCAAAATTCCTTTTATCATCAAAAGTGTATTGATGGATCTCGATGTTATTACGCTTAGCCTCCAGTAACGATTGGATATCCAACCAAGATGGCAAAGGATCTGGAGCATCAACAAAATATTTTTGAATCAAGTTTCTAGCATAGTCCTCGGAGACATCCTCGGGAATATTTTTAGAAGCATTAAGGTGGGCCAATAGGGTATCATAACCTTCGCGTTGGTTTTCAAAAACCATGACCGTCCGCTGATTCTGGTCGTCTTCGGATGTGTCCCACCAAATCAACCAGCCATGCGGCAGACATTGAAAGACGCCTTCTAAATGCGCCGCGCAGCTATTTGAAACCAAGCGATAGGCTTCTCGAACCAATTCAATAGGAATCGGCAATGTGGAAATTGGCTTATATTTGTTGGGCGCGATGTCGTTGTCTTGGGCATCTCCCAGCACATATTTGGGATCAAGTACATCAAATTGCTTCCAAGAATCAAGGAATGTAACAAGGTATGCCATGTCATTTCCGTTGGATTTCTTGCCCCGCAAGGCTCGTCCAACCATTTGTGTCATAAGAGTTTCGGACTTAGTGGGGCGCGCAATGAATACCGTGCGAGTATGAGGCGCATCAAACCCTTCGGTCAGCATCTCGACATTGACAATCACATCCAGCTTCTTCTTTGCTTGATAGTGACTCATCACCTCCTGGGCATCGTTCCGGTTGTGGGTCACATAGTCGGCACGAACCCCCGCCTTTTGAAATTCTTCCGCCAACGTGACACAATGCAGCGCATCCGCGGCAAAAACGATAGTTGGCCCATAACGGTCTTTATTCATGAGGTATTGATTGACTATGAGTTTGTTCCGAGGTGCATTCTTCGCTAGGCGACCTAATACGCCGGGAGCGATTTCGCCCCAACGTGCTAAATGACGGTAATCTTCGGGCGTGAAATCTTTTTCGGCTTCAACCCGCGTATCGACAGTTTCAAAGCAAGGTACTGCCAGGACGTTTGCATCTATTAACTTTTGTCGATTGATTTGGTACACAATCGACTCGTCGAATAAATTTGCCAATCGCTGCTGATCTTTGATATCGCCACGCACCGGCGTGGCAGTTAACCCCAGCACTTTGCAGTGTCGTTTCTTGAGACGACGCAACAGTCGAGCATAACTGGCAGCACTGGCGTGATGGGCTTCATCGACGACTACAAATGTTCCTTGGTCTGAATCATCGATAAATAAATCGACATAATCGAGGTTGTCTTGTCGAACCGCGCTTTGCATCGACGAAAATACCACATCGTGCTTTTGCGTGACCATGGACCAAGTAGAATCACTGGAAGAAATGGCAATTAATCCTAATTTTTGCTTCGGATACACTGAGTTGCCCCACTGGTAGAAAGTGTCTAATGCCTGGCGAAGCAAACTACGACGATGGGATAGCCATAGCACCCGCCCGCCCATCCGAACATGATGTTCGAGCAGCCAATTGGCCGCAACCACAGTCTTGCCAGCACCAGTTGGCATCACGATCATGCCAGTCTGATGTTCTTGGTCAAGAAAGTGTTTCGTCATGGCTTGCCAAGCAGCAACCTGATGATCTCGAGGTTTGTTCGGGTACTGCGTATTCGCCGGATTTAGCAAAACTTCGGATTCCCAAGTTTTCATCGTCGACATCGTTTGCTCCAAAAGAATTCTAGGGCAGTGAAATGAAATCTGTGTACTGTGACTAAACAAGCGAATTCATGCTGCAGCTTTGAGTTAGGTCAATTTAGACGCCTTTCGAGGGTCTTGTGATCGGTGAATTGGCTGGCAGATGAAAACAGCCATGTCCATCGAAGCGGACGCTGACAAGTCCTGTCTGGTAGGTCGAATCAATTGAAATACGGACTTTTTCGGGTTGCAGCATAGCTACACGTTGGATAGCCCTAAGTTTCAACTGCGAAAAGCTTTGCGCTGCGCGTAAATGGCCTTGTTTGGCTGAAATCCGACGCAATTCGGAAGCAACACGGGCACGTTCCCAGGCGGCAACCGCAGCATTGTTCCGGGTGGCTTGGATGGCGTCACGGAATGTTTGGGGGGGATTTTTCATCAGAATTGTTGGGTTTTTTAATTCCATCTTGGGTTATGCGTCAGACCGACAATTAACCTAAACGAAGAAAAATCGGAAGCGGTCCGTTTTGTTGTTAAAATCCATTTCAGATTCCTCACAATCACTAAAATCTCGAAGGATACGCCTTTATCCTAATCCATAAAAAAATCTTGGCATCGGCAACTTAGCAGTAAACCGTCTAGGCTGAATTGCGCGACCTGCAAGGCCGCCTATGGTTTTTTCCTAGACTGATACTAGGCATTTTGCGTTTGGAGGATTAAAATATTAACCATATTCCAATACGTAGCCAGTTGAACCGGAGCCAAAGGCGATGCAACGCAAATATGGCGATACTACCCGAATGCAATTGTGCATTGATCGCTTGCAGAAAGGGGATGAATCTGCGCGTAAAGACCTTTTGGAACGCGCCCAAAAGCGACTCAAGGCATATGCCACTAAAATGCTTAAAAGTTTTCCATTAGTAAAAGGCAGATATGATATTGATGCTCTTGTTAGCGATGTGAATGCACGCCTCCTTGTATCATTCAAGAATCAACGAAAAATTAATGATGTTGAGCATTTCATGTATACCGTTGCCAAGACTATCCGATGTCAGCTTATCGATTTACACAGAAAGCTAAAGAAACAAAGCGAGAAGGTCCAGGTACAAAACGACTCATCTGCTCTAAGTAAAGCAAAGGCAAAAACAATGGGACCTGTCAAACGCGCTGAAACCACAGAAGCGGCTAGTTTGATGCATTCGATCATTGGCACGTTGAAAATAGATCATCGTCAATTACTGGAAATGCGGTTCTATGGTGGTCTATCACTCTCAGAGATTGCTTCCACTCTCGGAATTCCGATAAGCACGATTAAGCGTCGATATGAAGATGCAAAGAAAGAAGCATCGAGGAGGTTAAATGGAAACCAAAACTAACACTAGCCAACTCGATATCGAGAAAGCCTTTCATGAATGGAATTCAAATGGTGGTCAACTAAAGCCTCTAAAACTTCTACGTAACCGGCCAGACATTCAAGAACAGCTTGACCAACAGATTCAAGCTGTCAATACGGTCAGCGGTCTGCTTAGGTTAACTTTTTTTGATCAACAAATAACGGAACAGTTATCAAGTGCTACCAAAGAACTTGATAAGGTCAAAGATAATATCAAAACACTTCTTGGGGGTAACTATAAATTAGTTATGGTGCTTGGGAGCGGTGGTTTTGCCCATGTGTTTCTTGCACAGCAACTAAAACCTACGCTGCGTCAAGTGGCCATTAAAGTCATTTGCAATCAACTTCGCGAACGTATCGAACGCGAAGCAAAGGCAATGCAGAAAATTCAGTCACCCTATGTCGTGAAAATTTACGATGACCCAATAATTTTCAATCACTTATCATTTCTTATAATGGAATTTGTTGAGGGCGGCTCACTTGAACAATACATTTTAAGAGCGGATAGACACGTTGACAAAGAAAAAGTTGCTGAATGGATGATCCAAGTCGCGCGGGGCATGCATGAAGCTGAGAAACTGCAAATTACGCATCGTGATCTTAAGCCTTCAAATATCCTGATTGATAAACTTGGAAATGCAAAAATAGCTGATTTTGGAATAGCTATTGGTAATTCCACTTCACTAGCAACTTCTTACCAAGGGGTTGCGGGTACATATGCGTTCATGGCCCCGGAGCAGTTTAGAAAATCAAGTGCAGTTGATACTCGAGCGGACATCTACAGCTACGGCGCTACTTTCTATTATGTATTGAAAGGCGAGCCCCCAGGTCTCGCAAGTTTCATTAAGGCACCAGATGTGCGCAGCCCTTTGCTTAATGACATATTTGAGATTTTGCAAAAATGTCTCAAAAGGAATCCAAGAGAGCGGTATCAGTCTTTTGAAGAAATCATTAACGCTTTGAATAAACTCCCTGCTTCCAAACAGCCAACGAAGGTGGCTTCGATTCGCAGTCCAGTTTCACAAAATGCGCGGACTAAGAAATCAAAGCTTACAGATTCACTGCCGCCCCTCTGGGTCTACAAATGCAATGCAAAATCAGAGGCCGCAGGTGATTGGAAAAAACATGTTTTTAACAAAAACAGCAAAGTAATTTCTTGGGGTCACGTACACGATGATATCAAAGAAGGCTCAATCCAAAGTCATGCGAGTCGAAAACTTGTACTTGAGCAGATGCAAGTTGGTGATTTGGTCCTTGCGTGGCAAAGTGATCGAAAGCAAGCCATTGGTCTTTGTCGCGTTTATGATTTAAATGTCAAAGGAAAAGTTACAAGAATCGTCTTGGAAAAAGTGTTCAAATTCGCTCATCCTGTCAACTTGTTGGAATATAAAAATAGTGAACCTGTTTTGATGAATTGTTCTGCATTTAAGCAAGGTGCTGGCTCAATATTCGAGACAACTCCGGATGAGGCCAAAAAAATCCTAGAAATCTGTGGTATCGATTGGCGGGATGTTTGCTAATCGCCTTTATGAGGCGGATATTCCAGTTCTATCGCCAAGTGGCTACCACTGGAACTTGTTCCAAGGCGGCACAGCCATAGAAAGCATTATTCGTGTAACGCATGGCAAACCATACCCGACCTAATTCCATATCAGGAGAGTTGGTAGCCCCAGTATCTCACCTCTTACCTGCCACCGTAACTTGTTCCGGTATGCACAGCAAGAGAATCACACGGCGCAAATAGTCTCCATGTTGGTGTGGTAAAAAGCAAAAGCATGCTTCTTACCGCTGCACGGCCTAAAAACAAGTTCCTTGGTTACTCGCAATGGCTATGGAGCAAATAAATTGATTTCAAAGTCATTACTCAAAAGAAACGCCTCCAAATCACTGAAACGTTCAAATAGATGGCGTTCATCACGTGTGTAAGCTGATTCATCATATTGCTTTCCTTTTGGACATTCTTCCCATGTTAAGATAAGTAACTCTTCGTGTTTCCAAACTGTAACTAACCCATCGTTGCCATCTCTTGAATATGTGAGGTTATTTGACTTGCCCTCTTCTAAACGTTTTACAAAGGTATAGGAATTCATAACTAGCGCCCCACCCTCACTTACTTCCTCTCCCCACCCTTTTCTTGCTCTAAAAGCTGGGTCATTGCCTCGCCCAGGCGCAGGCCCACCTCTAAATAAGTCTCGGCGTTCCGATTGTAATGGTAACCCTGGTTCTTGGGGGAGACGGCGACTTCCCGCCACAGGTCGCGGGCCTCCACCGTCCGCACGTTGCCCGCGAAGTTTGGGTGTTTGTTGGGATCGCTGACCGCCAGTTGGGCATTGGCGATGGTCAAGCCATTTCCCGCCAGTTTCCACCCGTCAAAACCGATGGTCGCCAGGACAAACTTGGCACGCGGGGCGTCGTAATCCCGGCGCAAACTCTCAATCAAGCGAACCAAGTTTTCCTCGTACTTGCTCGCGTGGGCCTTGTTGCCGGTGTCCTTGTGCCCTTGCCACCACACAAAACCGGCGATCTCATACCCCTGGTCCCGATAGCCAGGATAAATCGTGGCAAGTTGCTGGAGTGCCGCTTTGGCGTTTGCCTGATCATCGTCGTATTGCTTGCCAGCGTACCAATCGACCTCTTTTTTAGGCTGCCCCTCGATCCACGAATCGGGGGTCTCCTTGTATCCCGCATAGGTCCGCCCCTCATAGGTGTACGGCTCGCTCCCCGGCGGCAATAAATCCCAGCCCAGGCTGCGGTTGCCAATACACGACTTGAGAATTAGCACCGGCTCGGCAAAGTAGTGCCCCATGACATAGCCAAACCCGAGTTCAGGACCGATGGCCTTGCCATTATTGGCGGTGGGGCTGAGGGGAGCCCCCTTTTTTACCCGCGCGTCGTAGTAATAAACATCGCTCCGCGCGGTCCAGGTGTCGCCATCGACCAACCAGGGGTACTTTTTTTCAGTTTTGGTGAGAAAACCGAGTGTTCCCTTGCTCGTTTCGGGGCCAAGGTCCCCCATGCCGACCATGTTCGATTGCCCCATCAAGATAAAGACCTTGATCGGCTTATCCGCCGCGCCGGGCTGCTTGTCGGGTGTTAGGTGGTCGTCCGAAATGCGCTGCCCCATGGCCACCCCGCCGGAAAGCGCGACAAAAATCATCGCCCAACAGATGCTCGAGCGGATCAGCGGAAAAGTTGTCATATTTCACGTCCAGAGTGTTAGGGAACCAGAGTCAGCGCACAGACCGTCTCGCCCAGATAAATCCCGGGATTCAAGTAAATCCCGGGATTCAACCCTTGCGGGGATAATTGGCTATTATAGCAACTCCCTCCCGCACCGTCATAAGGGGGGGTGGGTGAGCGGGTGCCAATTAAGAATTATGAATGAAAAATGAAGAATTGGTTTCGGCATTCTGCATTCATCAATCTAAATTCATCATTCGTACTTCTCACTTTGCTCCACGGGGGGCTCGCTGAGACTCGACCCCCAATTAAATGCAGAATTATGAATGAAGAATGAAGAAAGGAAACAATTTATGCAGATTGATCCTGGGCGAGAAATAGTACGCTCCTCCGGAGGTAGGCATGGCGGCTAACCAAAAACCAGTCCAGCGACGGACCGTCGCTGCTACGGCCTGATCGGCGAGTGAAACTCGCCACTACGGGGAACCACGCTCCGCTACGCGTCGCGGCTAAGCTCCCTGCATCTCCGCGCGGCGTTATTCGGCGACGGAGTCGCCGCTACGGCCTGATAGGCGAGTGAAACTCGCCACTACCGGGAATCGCGCTCCAATATGCGTCGCGGCTAAGCTCTCCTGCATCTCCGCATAGCGTTATTCGGCGACGGAGTCGCCTCCTACATTTTTTACTGCGTCTCCCGCCTCGCGACCCCCAATTAAATGCAGAATTATGAATGAAGAATGCAGAATGGAATACCGGTGAATCTGCGCTCTGCATTCTTACTTCATCATTCATACTTCTCACTTTGCCCTAATACTCATTCGCGCTGCCGCTGGCGGCGAGTTTTGCGCCCGGTTTGACCGCTTGGCGGACCACTTTTTCCCGGACTTCGATTTGCAGTTTCTCGATCGCCTCGGACAGGGGCAAGCTACCCAGATCGCCGGTGATCCGGTCCCGCACCGCCACGCTGCCGGTCTCTTGCTCGCGCCCGCCGACCACAAACATGTACGGGATCAGCTCTAGCTGCGCGGCGCGAATCTTGGCATTAATTTTCTCCGGGCGGTAATCCCCCACCACGCGAAAACCCGCCTCGCGCAACTGCTGTTCCACGCTTTGGGCGTATTCCGCAAACTTTTCGCTGACGGAGAGCACCCGCACTTGCTCGGGCGCTAGCCACAAGGGAAACGCCCCGGCAAAATGCTCAATCAGCACGCCCATGAATCGCTCGAACGAGCCTAACGGCGCGCGGTGGATCATGACGGGCATGTGGGGCTGGTTGTCCGCTCCGACGTACTGCAGGAAAAAGCGGCTTTCGCTGGGCAATTGATAATCGAGCTGCACGGTCCCCAGTTGCCACTCGCGGCCGATGGCGTCCGAGACGACAAAGTCCGCCTTGGGCCCATAAAACGCGGCTTCGCCCGCTTCCTCGGTAAAGGGTAACTCCATCTCCCGGGCCACTTTGCGAATGGCGTCCTGGGCCTTGGTCCAGGCCTCCGCCGAGCCGACATATTTGCTGCTGGCCGGATCGCGAAAGCCCAGCCGCACGCGAAAGTCGTCCAGGCCCAGCGATTTGAGGACGGTCAGGGTAAAGTCGATGCACGAGCGGAATTCCCCCTCGACCTGTTCCTCGGTGCAAAAGATATGCGCATCATCCTGGGTAAAGCCCCGAACGCGGGTCAGGCCCCCCAATTCGCCCGATTGCTCATAACGATAAACGGTACCAAATTCGGCCAACCGGATCGGCAACTCGCGATAGCTGCGGGGCTTGGACTTGTAAATCATCACATGGTGCGGACAGTTCATCGGTTTGAGCAGATACCGCTCGTGCTTGCGGGACCAGTCCTTTAGGCAGTGGCAGCGGTCGGCGTCGCTGTCGGTGGGGCGATATTCGCCGTCAAAGCCCAGTTCGCGGGCGGTGGCGATGAGCCGGCTTTCCTGGTCGGGGGTCAGGTCTTTGGCCATTTCGCGGTCGGCGGGGTCGAGCTTGCGAATGACATAATCGACCACCTGCCCCGCGTCATGGTGAAAGATGGGAGTGAACTGCGCTTCGCGATAGTAGGGAAAGTGGCCGCTGGTTTCGTACAATTCCACCCGGCCAATGTTGGGCGTGTGGACCGGAGTGTAACCGCGCTTGAGCAACTCGCTTTTGACAAAATCCTCTAACAAACCGCGCACAGTGGCCCCTTTGGGCAGCCAGAGGATCAACCCCTGCCCCACGAGCTGGCTGGTGGTAAAGAGTTCCAACTGGCGGCCCAACACGCGGTGATCGCGGCGTTTGGCTTCTTCCACCGCTTGCAGGTATTGCTCTAGCTCTTCCTTGCTGAACCAGGCGGTGCCGTACAGCCGCTGCAGTTGGGCGTTTTTGGCGTCCCCTTTCCAGTAGGCGCCGGCGATGCTGAGGAGCTTGAACGCGCCGATCGCGCCGGTGGCGGGAATATGCCGTCCGCGGCAAAGGTCAACAAATTCACCCTGGCGATAGAATGATAGTTCTGTCTCGTTGGCCAGGCCGGTCTCGATATGTTCGACCTTGAACTGTTGCCGCAGGTCGGCGCACAGTTCGAGTGCCTTGGCGCGGGGCAGGTCGATCCGCTCGAAGGCTTGGTTTTCCTTGATAATTTTGGCCATTTCGGCCTCGATCTTGGGAAAATCCTCTTCGCTGAGGGAGCGCGGCGACTGCATGTCATAGTAAAAGCCATGCTCGGTCGTCGGGCCAAACGCCAACTGCACGCCAGGGAATAGCCGCATGACCGCCTGGGCCATGACATGCGCGCAGGAATGCCGCATGACGCGGAGCGCGGCGGGGTCTTTTTTTGTCAAAAATTTGAGCTGGACGGTCCCTTCGGCGGGGAGCCATTCGGAAAGATCACGCTCGGCGCCGTCCACCTCGGCCACAAGGGCCGCCTTGGCCAGGCCGGGGCCGATGGCCGCCGCGACATCGCTGGCGCGGACGCGCTGTGCAAAGCTTTTGGTACTGCCATCCGGCAACGCAACGATCAAAGTCATCGGGGGGTCCGCCTGAAAATAAAGAGGATTAAAAGAAACGCCGTCGGTACAAAGGACCAGCGCGGGCCAAACGTTTTCCGGCGGCGGTTGCTAGCAACCGCGCCGCGATAATCGGGCCATCATTCACAACCGCCGCCAGTGGTTACCGCCACAACGCGATCTCCACCGCACACTACCCGCCACCCAGCAGAGCCATTTAGCCCAAAATGGGTTCAGGATGCCGAATTGGCCGGGAATTTTTACGCGGGGTGAAAACTACGTCGTAAAATATAGCCTTAACCGGGTTTTCTGAATAGCCGACCAGGGATCGCATCGGCGGATAGCCGTTAAAATTGGCAAAACCACCCAAATTCCCGAAATTGCCCCGTTCGAAACGATGCCAATTGCTTGCTCTGGAATTCCTGGTTGGTTAAGGTCAACTGTAGGGGCACGCTGGGATATGTTAAAATGTGGTGTCCCCGTATTGTTGTATTGCAAAATCCGTCCCAACGCCGCTTGTCCGCTATGAAACCAGTGGAAACCGAACCATCCGAAGAATCCCCCGTGGAAATCGCCCTGACCGGCGATTTGACCGATCACGAGGGGGAGCTTACCGAAAAGCTGCTCAGTGTCCCTTTTGGCGGGGAATGCGTGCTGTATATCGATTCGCCCGGGGGTAGCCCGTACTGCGCCATGTCGCTGGCGACGATTATTCTCTTGCGCAAGCTGCGCGGGACGGCCTTTGTCACGGGGGAATGTTCCTCGGCGGCGCTTTGGCCCTTTGCCGCCTGCGCGCGGCGGTTTGTCACGCCCTATAGCGTACTGCTATTTCATGCCATGAAATGGCAAAGCGAGGACCATGTCGAACTGCGGGAAGCGGCCGAATGGGCCAGACACTTTGGCAAGCTGGAAAAAGACATGGATGTGCTGTTGTGCGATCTGTTTCAAAATTCGCGCGAGCAGGTGCTGGACTGGATCCGGCTGGGCAGGTATGTCTCAGGGCCAGAACTAGTTGCGGCGGACCTGGCGGAAATGGTGGACCTGGGCAAGTTGGCCCAAACGGTCCGCGGGGGAACTTCCGCCCCGAATGCCAGCGAATCAAAACCCTCTGTCCAAGCAAATGGGCATGCGACCGACTCCGCCCGTACAAAGAAGCCAGCGGCGGTAAAAGGCTAAGAGTGGCGAGGGGGCAGGGGCGTGAGGGGGCAGGGGCGTGAGTCGTGGGTCGTGGTAACAGATTCTGCCCGCAGCGTCAGCAAGGGAACTCCACTCAGCCCGTAGCGTCAGCCAAGAACTCCACCTGCTGGCGCGTCTCGTTACGCGTTGAGCTTATCGATCAAAGATCCGCTTGATGGCGTGCACGGTCAACGCGCGCCCCGCCTTGGCAATGGATTCGGTCAAGGGGATGCTCTTGGGACAGACCGCCACGCAGTTTTGGGCAAGGCCACAAATCTGCAGCCCTCCTTCGGCCATCAATGAATCCCAGCGGTCCCCTTCGATCATTTTTCCAGTGGGGTGGCTATTAAACAGCACCGCCTGGCTAATGGCATGCGGCCCGACAAAGCCCTGGTCATAGGCCGCGGCCTTGCGATGTTCGTATTCGGCGGTGGTTTCTCCCGCGCGGGGCGACACCTCGATCTTGCCATATTGGGGGCAGGCCTCAAGACAGCAGCCGCAACTCATGCACTCGCTGAGGGGATAAGCGGTTTCCTGGCTGGCGGGAGAAATCTTGGCCGGAGCCCCGGCGTCATAGTAGCCATCCACCGGCACCCAGGCCTGGACACGCTTGAGCCCATGGAATAACCGCCCACGATCCACCATCAGATCCCGGATCACGGGAAATTTGCTCATGGGGCGAAGCTCGATCTCGCCCGGGTTGTCCGTCAGCAGCTTATCCACCAGGGCGGAGCAAGCCTGCCGCACCTGGCCATTGATCACCATGGTGCAGGCCCCGCAGACTTCCTCCAGGCAATTGCAATCCCAGACCACGGGGGGGACGGTGCGGCCATCCGCCGCCTGGGCCTGTGCCGCCACCCGCTGCAACACGCTAATGACGTTCATGTCGGCTTCGCGGGGAATCTGATGGCGTTCCCAGTAACTGGGTTCACCCGGTCCATCCTGCCGCAAGATGCGCACTTCCAAATATTCCCCTCCCACGCGCTCCTGGCTGGAGGTGGAGTGGTCCTTGGTCGAATGAGAACCCGGGGTTGGCTGTGTTAAGGTTGAGGTAGCGGCCATGATCAAATCCAAAAATGAAATACGGTGCTGTTATTGAATTCTAGGTCGCCACCAGCTTGGCGGGGACCGGGTTACCCGCCATTTGTGACGGGGAATGCCCATTCGCGCCTCCCAGGGGACGACTCGCCCGCTGTTCCTGGCGTTTTTTCCAGACTTGTTCGATCGTGTCCGCCCCCACCAGGCCGTACAACCGGGGGCGGGGGGTGTCCAGGCTCGTGTCCACATCCTCATAAGTGATGACGGGATCATTGTTTGGCCCGCAGGTGGCAATGGTGCTCTTGAGCCAGCGGCGGGTGTTTTCCTCAAAGCGGTCGCACCAAGTCTCGGCCTGGGCCAGCTTTTCGGCCGAATCGGTGGCTGTCAGTCCGGGAAATTCAAATTCCGGCTTATAATGAGCGCCCCGACATTCGTCCCGCTGCAACGCCCCCCGCAGGATCAATTTGGCAAGGGGAAACATATCCAAAAGCGCCTTGGTAAAGACGACATTTTGGTTGGTCCACGCCCCCGTGTCGGACAGGGAACATTGCTTTGCCCGTTCCTCCATTTCAGCCACTTGATCGATCGCCGCGGCCAGGAGCTTGTTTTCACGCACGACCGTGGCGACCTTGGTCATGAGCAGGCCCAACTCTTGATGCAAAAGGTAGGGATTTTCGCGTCCGGCGGGCCGGGTGAGCAACTGGTTGTGCCGTTCCTGATGATACCGCACCGCCTGGCTGAATAGCCCCGCGGGTTGATCGGCGGCGGCTTTACCAGGGATATTTTTCAGATTGGTCCGAATGGTCCCCGCGACGATTAAACCGCTAAAAATGCAGCTCAATAATGAATTTGCCCCCAGGCGGTTCGCCCCGTGGTACTGATAGTCGCATTCGCCTATGGCGTAAATCCCCGGCACATTGGTCTGCTGATTACGCGGCGAATTTAGGACCAAGCCCCCCGTCTGGGCGTGCTTTTCAAAGTCCACCCACAGTCCCCCCATGCTGTAATGCACGGCGGGAAAGATTTTCATGGGTTCATCGCGGGGATCGACTCCTTGGAATTTTTCGTAAATTTCCAAGATCCCCTTGAGCTTGGCATCGAGGGTGGCGCGGGGAATATGCGTCAGATCTAAATAGACGCATAGCCGCGTGGCGTCAATGCTAAGCCCCTCCTTGGTGCAGACGCTAAAGATCTCGCGGGTGGCGATATCGCGCGGAACCAGATTGCCGTATTTGGGATAGCGTTCTTCCAAAAAGTAGTAACGCTCCGCTTCGGGAATTTGCCGCGGCGGGCGCGGGTCCTGGGGTTTACGCGGCACCCAAACGCGGCCCCCTTCCCCCCGTGCGCTTTCGCTCATCAGGCGCAGCTTGTCGGCGCCTGGGACCGCCGTGGGATGGACCTGGATAAATTCGCCGTTGCCATACTTTACCCCCGCCTGATAAGCCCGACTGACCGCGCTCCCCGTGCAGGCCATCGACATGGTCGAACGGCCATAAATCAATCCGCAGCCGCCGGTCGCCAAGACCACGGCATCCGCCGGAAAGTCGCGGATTTCCATGCTCACCAGATCCTGGGCCACGCCTCCCCGGCAGACGCCTTGTTCGTCAAGGATGGGACCTAAGAAGTCCCAAAACTCGTATTTTTTGATTCGGCCGGCGGTCTCCCAGCGGCGAACTTGTTCGTCCAGGGCGTACAGCAGTTGCTGCCCGGTAGTGGCCCCCGCAAAGGCGGTTCTTTTATATAATGTCCCGCCAAACCGGCGCTGGTCGCGATTTCCCTCGGCCGTGCGGTTAAAGGGGACGCCCAGGCGATCCATCAGGTCGATAATGCGGGGAGCCCAATCGGCCATTTCCTTGACGGGGGGCTGATGCTGCAAAAAGTCGCCGCCGTAGACGGTGTCCTTAAAGTGCTCCCATTCGCTATCCCCCTGCTGGCGGGTGTAATTGTTGACGCTGTTGATGCCCCCTTGCGCGCAGACGCTGTGCGAACGCTTAACGGGGGTCAAGCTCATGAGATCAACGGCAATTTCGGACTCGGCCAATTGCATGGCCGCGGCTAAACCCGCCAACCCGCCACCAATCACCAACACGCGCTGCTGTGCCATAACAATTGGTTCCCGAAATAGTTGTACTGATCTCACTTTGTGAGAGGTTAATGTACTCCTCTCACTCCGTGAGAGGGACCTTTTTGACATCATCACGCTTAACTCGATAACCTGCTTCTCACGCCCAAATTCGCTATGCATTCATCACACGGAGTGTGATGACGACGTCATTACCCACCTTATAAATTATTTATCGATGGTCCCCTCGGGAACAGAATTTACACCGCTGGATTTTACCGCCGAAGAGTGGCCTCCAGACTGCAAATCCTTACCCTGAATATAGTTGCGCTGATCGTAAATCCGCTGTTCGATCTGCCGGGCGGTGGCGGGGTCGGTCGAACTGACCCCATAAATGGCCGCCAGCCCAATCGCCGTGATCCCTAGACCCAGGACTAGCACGGCATACGTGGCCCGTTGCATCGCCGCTTCGCTGGTCCAGATCCCCCAGCGGCACCCGAACGTCCAAATACCGTTTGCCAGGTGGTAACTTACCGCGATCACGCCAATGGCGTACAAAATGCGATAAAACGCGGGGTGCAACGCCTCCGCCGCGCTCGAGGCCGCAAAATGCGGGTCAAACTCGCCAAATCCCTTCCCCAGGGGCGCGCCATAGGCGTGCATGTGCAGCACATGCCAAATGATAAAGAAAAACGCGATCACGCCCGTCACCCGCTGCAAAGTGTAGCGGATATTCCCCACAAAAGGGTAGGAGCCGACATTCACCACCGCCCCGCTGATGACTAAAAAGCCAACCAAAGCGTGAAAAATCATCGGCCCAAAGATAAACAGCCACTCGACCAGGGGCAAAATCGGCCCCAGGCCGTGGATGAGATTCACATTGTTTTGAAACGCGGCCGGCCCACTGAGCGTGGAGGCATTGGTGCTCAGGTGAACGACCACAAACCCGCCAATGGGCACAATCCCCGATAGGGAAAACAGGCGATAAAGCAAAAATTGCCACGGGGCGGGGGGGGCCTTACCAGACGACTGGGACAAGGAAGTCACCTCTGTCAAAGATGGGCAAAAATCCGCACAAAAACTCAAAAAATCATGGGCGTGCGGGATGATCAACGCAACCCACTTGCTTCATTCTAGCGAGTTCGCGTCAATTGAGAAACTGGACAATTTATCCAGCAATTAACGCAATCATTTCGGCGGTTTTGCATTAAAAAATGTAATGCGAGGCAATTTATGACCCGTAGCTGCGAGTTTTACTCGCCCAAGAATTATCCGTAGCGGCGAGTTTCACTCGCCCAAGAATTACCCGTACCGGCGAGTTTTACTCGCCCAAGAATTACCCGTACCGGCGAGTTTTACTCGCAAAGAATTATCCGTAACTGCGAGTTTTACTCGCCACCATAAAGTACCCGTTGTTGCAAATTCCAATCGCCCGGTGAATGAGGCATTTCACTCGCCAAATGACCCATAAACAAAGCCGCCGATGGCATCGGCGGAAGTGGCAAAGCGGCGGAAATAACAAAGGTGCCGACTTATAAAAGCCTACGCCAGGGTTGCAAATCATATACAGCAGCGACAACACCAAAAAACCAAGGCAACCCGTGAAGTAACTAAAAACCGGCGAGGGAGAGCAATCTTGTGTTTAGGGAAGTAAGTTCCCGTCGTACTGGTCCGACTTAGACCACATGCCTGCGCAGCCCATAACCGGCCCAGCCCAGGAGCGCGCAGGCTGCCAGCGCGACGAGCGATGGTTCGGGAATTTGCGGGGCGATAAATTCCACGCCGGTGAACGAGTTGGGCAGAAAGGGGGTATTTATGCCTCCCGGATTCAAACCAGCAGTGAGAACTCCATCCTGTCCATAGTTCATGCCGGCAGCAGGTGAGGGTGCTATGGAGCTTGCACGATTGCGATGATAAGAGAACGGGGTGAATGTGGTTTTGTCTTGATTGGTGCCAAAATTCACGCTATTGATGGTGATCGTAAATTGGCCAATGAGGACTTCCCAGGAATTGGGGCGCAAGTTGGATGAGCGGCCAATGGCATATCCCGGAATGACCTCAATGGCAAAGCGCCAATTGTAAGCCCGTGTCGGAGCGGAATTCGGATATAGCGGAGTATTTCCGGAATAAAAAGTAGCCATGAGCGGATTTGTGGCTGTTGCGCCTGCGGCTGATCGGATATAGCGTTCATCCGCTCCCCAGTCCAAAATACCGTCGGGGTTTCCTGTACTCCCTTCCCCCCCTCGATCAGTTGTCGTCAAGGGATTCCCATCCAAATCGCGCCACAAATCGCCCGGTTGATCCGTAGTCGTGCCCAATTGCAAATAAAGCGTGTCGAGTGTCGTGGGGTTGAGAACCGTACTAGGGGGAACACGGCTCGTCACACCGCTAAAGGTGCCGGGCGTGATTGCCCCGCCATTCAGTTGCTTGCTAAATAGGGTTACGAGTCCGCCACGGATATATTCATCATCATAGGTATGATTTCCCCGATCAATGACAGCGTACAATTCCACCGGATATGTCCCCACGGCGGCGGTTTTGGACCGGCTGCCATCGGCAAACCGCAAGTCATATGTCATAACAGCAAAAGCGCTTGTCGAAGATAACAGCAAGCCCAGCGCGGCGAGCGCAAGAGAAATTCCACGAAAAAAACGGTTCACGAGCGTCCTCCCCAGGTGAAAAAGCAGAAAAGAGAAGATTAGTGCAGTTGCATCTCAAATAAATGAGAATTATATTATCTCACAATATTATTTGGCGTCAATAATTTGGGCCAATTCCTCAATGTTTAGAATAGATGAGGGAGCGGTGGTATAAGTCGGTTATTAAAATTTTGGTCATGCTACCTGAATTGCGTGGCTAAGTCGCGGATACTTTTTTTTCTACCCCGCCTCGCCTTCACGCAGATGATTGACTTGGCCATGCCACCAGTCACATTCGGCGACGGAGTCGCCTCCTACAGCCGCGCGTTGCGGCTAAGCATCGTTCATCCCCGTTAGGGCTTTAACTCGATCACCAGTTCTTGCCCGTCGGCCAAGATATCCTTGACAATGGTTGTTTTTTCCGGCGTGTAGGCTCCTTGCAGTTTGTCCTTGCCGCTTTCGTCCGCCACGACCGAAATCTTGTATTTGCCCGGCTTGATCCCCCCCTGGCCGTTACCAATCCCCGCATTGATTAAAAAAGTGCCGTCGGCCGCTACATCGGTCTGGACCGGCTCCACGCCAGCATCCACGGGAATAAACCGCAAAATCACCCGACCAATTCCGACCTGCCGCCCCGCCACCTCGATCGGCTTACCCTGGAGAAGCAGCTTGCCGCGCAGCTCACTCGATCCATCCGCCGGCTTGCCGCCGCATCCCGACAAACCGATCAACAAACAGACGCAAACCAGTGCCCATACGGATCGCAGCGCAGCCATCAGGGTTTCTTTCTGTGTAAATAGAATGAAGGGATTTGCCAGCGTAGGGCCATGCAATCAAGAGAATTACGGAGGGATGCGGCCAATTACGGCAGGAGGTATTGTTTGCCATCGGCCCGGTCGGCCATCCGCCGAAAGACTTCCGCCGTCACATCCCAGGGCATAAAATGAATCGAGCTATCCGCCATGGCAATGGTCATGCCCGTGGTATGCGAACTGCCAAAGCGGTCATCCCCCGGATCGGTGGGGTGGCGAAAATCGGGCTGCGGCACAATATTGGTGTAACGGCTGGTATCGTGATTCCACCCGCAGGTGTACCCTTCGTTGTCATTTGCCTGATATTCGCCCAATACTTGCACATTCATCCGCTTTTCCCCCAAAATCAGCGTCTTGGAAATGCCGTCGCTGATTTCCCGTACGCCCAGCCCTTTTTGGCGGTCGTTGCCATTGGCGCGGGGATCGCGGGCGATCGACCAGGGATTGACATTGATCACTACGCCGATACCTTCTGACCGATGGCGGTCGGTGTCCAGCGACGAAGCGGCATAATCATTTTTAGCATGGGCGTAGGTTTTTCCAGAATTGGGATGATGGTACCAGTCGCCCGTGGGTGGAGAGACCTCCGGTTGGCGGCGGGTGGGGCAAAACATCACGTTGATTGGCGTTTTGATGGCGAAGATTGATTTATCGATGTCCTTCACGGCCCCGCCACCCTTCCAGGTATAAGTTTCCTCGATAAAGGGCAAAATTTGAAATCCCCAGCCCCCGTGCTGCAACGGAGCGGCCACGGGAAGCCCCCCCTTGTACGTCATGTGGTGGTTCCATTCGGGTCCACCCGCCGAGGGGTAAATCCTGTGCGAACTCAGGTGCGTGTTAAAGCCCACCGCCAGTTGGCGCAAATTATTTTTGCATGTGGTGCGGCGGGCGGCCTCGCGGGCCATTTGCACCGCGGGCAACAGCAGCGCGACCAGAATGCCAATAATCGCAATTACGACCAAAAGTTCCACCAGGGTAAAGGCACGCCGGGAATCATAGCAGGACGCACCCATACAGTCCCTCCTTAAAATTCCATGAGTCACTCTATAAAGGCAAACAGCCGCGCGTCGCTTGCGTGAATCCTGGCACATGCAATTTCCCCTCTTACAAGTGAGCAAAGATCGTTTCCCAGCCAAGAGATAAGCCTCTCACCCAGCAGGGCGCAAATCCAGCCGACAGAATTGCGACTGAAAGCCCAGCTGTCATCCCCTGCCCTCTCCGGGTTGAGTTTCCCCCAAATTAGTTTACTCGGTTATTCGCCGAAGTGAAAGCGAATGGTACACAGCAGGGGAACTTATTTGCCGCGTAAATTTCTTACAGGCCGGGTTATGTGCGGCTTTTTCCGCTGTTCGCCGTAAATCCAGGTTGTTAGACCCTTTACCAGGTATCAGAAAGGCGCGTCCATTGGCCCGCAGACCGTCTCGATGTCAAAAGTTGAAACAATTGTTTTAATCAAGAGATTTGAGAACACGAATCCTCGCTAAATTAAACTAATCAAAAATGCCATAGCCGCAGCAGTTCATCTATTCGCTCTGCACAGTTGGGAAAGTAGCAAAAACCGTGGGCTAGCGCCCAGCGGCTGATTGGCCTAACTCGAATCTTTAGCTGTGACACAGCACTAGCCTTTGATATTTGGGCTAAGTAAATCGTATCGTAACGGATTACTTTAATTAACAAGTCCCTGGAAAACGGGATATTACGGCTGCGCCAAAGTATTATGTGGTGTTGATATTTGCGGCCAGGTTGGAGAGCGTATTCAAATACGTCTGATTCGCTTTCAGCTTGGAAATTACCAGTTCGGATCGTTGAAACTGCAGGGTCAGTCGTTCTTTATAGCGGTCCAGGCGGGCATTGAGAAATTCCACCCGCGTCTGGTTGCTGTCAAATTTGCGGGTCAAAGCCCCCGCGCGATTAATCAAGAGCGAGGTCCCCACGCCGGCCAATTGTTCGATCAATTTGTCAAATTTGGCCGCAAAGCCATTTTCCGTCGATTTGAGAAATTTTTGCACGTCCCCGGGTTGGGAATCCAGCTTGGCCTGCAGGACGGATTCATCCAGGCGCAATTGTCCCTGATCATTCAGCGAGACACCAATTTCCTGTAGCGACTGAATCGGCCCCGCTCCAAAAAACCGCCCACTGACCAGCCGCGAAACTTCATTTTCCAGCCTTAGGGTCGTGCCGTCCCCCTGGAGCACGGCGGAGGTATTGGTTTCAGCGTTATAGGCTGTTAGTTTGGTCAGATTATCGCGCAGTCGGTTGTAACTATCAACCAGTTCCTTAACCGTTCCCACGATTCCAGATGTCGTATTACTGACCGTGACGGTCACGGGGTTAGCGCTGGTCCCCGTCAGGGTCAAGTTCACATCGGGCAGCAAATTGCTAAAAGTGTTACTGGCGGAGCTGGCCAGCGTCCCTCCCGACCCGCCGCCAATCTGTAACAAGGCGTCCTGCGCGGCGATCGATTCCGTCAGCGAAAAATTGACCCCGCTGGTATCGATCAGCAATTCACCACGTTTACCGGAAACTTGATTGAACAAGTTGAGCTGAAACGGTTTGACGGTGGCTCCGTCATTGGAAATGGTTGCCCGCACGCGGCCATTCAGCGCGTTAATTTTTGTCCCCAGGTCTTGGAGGGTGTCGGTGGAGCTAAGCTCCACGCTATAGTACTGGGAACCGTCGATGATCTTTTTGGATTGGCCGTCGATGGTGGCGGTTTTGACCGCACCCAACAAATGCAAATCCCGGCCGGTCCCCCCTCCGCCGTCCGTCACCTTGAGCAGCGACGCGCCGTTGTTGGTGGAGTCAATCAGCACGATACCGTCCCCCGCGTCATTAATTCGGGCCTGCAGGGAGAGGCCCAGGGATTCGATCGCGACCAGCAGATCACCCACGGTTTCCAGGCTGGCGTCAACCTGCAGCGAACGGGAGGCGCCGTTATTATCCGTGATGGTCAGGCTGCCCGCCGCCACGCCAGCACCGCCGTTCAGGTCGGACAGGCGGGTCGCTTCGCTCACGATTTGCAGCTTGAGATCGCCGCTGGATTTGCTGGTCTGCGCGGCGTTGACAGTCAGGCCCAGCTTATCCGCGGTGTTGGTGGCGTCGTTATTGGCAATAATCAGATTACTGGACGTCAGGCCGGTGGTGTCGGTCAAGACAATGCCGTTGCGCGCGGTATTATAACCGGCCAGAATCCCCAATCCGGCGTTGTTGATCTGTTGGATCACATCATCGGTTGTGTCCGCCGCAGCCAGATTGACAACAGCCGTTGTCCCACCCCGATCGGTCAAACTGATCGTCCCCAACGTTCCCAGCCCCGCCCCGCCGTTCAGGCTCTCCAAGAGCGTGGACTTTAACCCGCCCCCCAATCGCTTACCCGTGATCGTGCCCCCGCTGGCGGTGGTATCCAGGCCCAGATCACGGGCCGCGGTCGAAAGGTTCAGTTGTTCCACGCTAAAGGAGTAGCCGCCATCGGCGGTCAAGTCCGTCAATTGCAGACGGTTGTTGTTGATCGTGGCCTGCAGCCTGGTCGGCGCCGCGGCGTTAAGCAGATCGACGACATTTTGCAGGGTGAGCTGCTCCGCGGCGGGGCTAGCCGCCTGCAGCGTCCCGCCACTGGTGTAGGCGCTATCGGCGGGGACGACTTTTCCCAGGCCGGTGCTGCCCGCGACATTGGCCGCTGTAAAATACTGGCTGGCGGTGGGGTCGTTGGTGAGCGCGTCAATGATATCGTTGGCGTTAGTGTTTCCCTGGTCGATGCGAAACGTCAGTTTTTTTTGCAGGGGGTTGCTTTGGTCAAAGGTGACGGTTTCGTTGCCGCCGGTGATGAGGGCATCGTCAATAAACTCGATCCGCACGTCATCCAGTCCCGCGCCAGGGGTAACCGCCTTGAAGAGTAATTTGGCGTTGGGGCTGTCCGTCCCCAGGGTGGTGGCCGTGGCTTGGGGACCGGTGGTCGTGGCGGTATCCGTGGCGGTCACCAGGCCCGACCCATCCGAACCAGCCGCGCGGGCGGCGGTGATGACGGCGGTGACGCTGGAATTTGCGCTGACCGCGGCGATGACCTGGTCCGCCGTGCTATTACCCTCGTCAATATTGATCGTCAGGACCTTGGTCCCGGAATTATAACTGGCGGTTTCCGCTCCCGCGGTGATGCCGGGATTATCCACAAACTGCACCTGAATGCCCCCCGAATCCGGCCCGGCGACCGCCGCGGTGAACGTAATTTTGGCGTTGACGCCATTGGCCGCGGTGGTGGTGGCGGAGGCCTTGGTCCCCGTCGTCGCCAGTTTTTCAAAGTCGATCAACTGGCTGCTACCATCGCGAAAGCGAATGCGCAAATCGGCCAGCGCCCCGTCAAACCGGACTCCCCTTCCGTCGCGCAACCGGCTCAAACGCAGATCGCCAAACAGTCCATAAATGTCGTTCCCGCTGGCTGTGGACGAGGCGACATTGATTCCAGCCAACCCCAGGCTGGCAGCGGTGCTCCCGCCATTGACTTCCTCCACCCGCAAATTGGAACTACTTCCCCCCGATTGATCCACCAGCCGCAGCGTGTCATTGGACACATCGGCCTTGATCTTGAGCGTGGTTTGGGCGTTGATCGCGGCTAACACATCGTCGATCGTGCGGGCATACGCTAAATCGACTTCGGCGGAAACACCCGCGCGGTTAGTGATTTTGATTTTTCCCGGAGTGAATCCCGCGCCAAAGTTCAATTCATCCAACGCGACCCCGTTATTGATAAATCCCCCCGCCCGAAACTTAAATGTCCCGGCCCCCACGGCCGTCGTCGCGCTGGTAAAACGGCCGCTTTGCAACTGCTGCGCGCGGGCTTGCCGAATGGCCGTATATTGATACGAGCCTAGTTCCGGCGTCCCCGTGCTGGTCGCTTGAATCACCGCGGTGTCGCTACTGGCCACCGCCCGCTGGTCGTACAAAGAGTTATTCGTAAATTTTTTGACGGAGATTTGCACGGCCAACAATTGCGCCGTGAGCTGCGCGATGGCGTTACGCTGGTTGTCAACTTGCTTATTTTTAGCAACCAACAAATCGCGCGTGCGCCCCTGGATGGCGACTAACTGATTCACCGTCTCGGTGATGTTAATTCCGGTAACTAAACCGACGCTGGATTGAACGCGCGCCATGACCGTTGCCTATTTGTAAAAGCCCTTTCCTTGACCTGATTTCTAATCCTTGCGCCTTGGCCAAAAATTTCCCCGCCGACAGACGATATCCCCACCTTTGGCCTTTCAGCACAATTCTAGCTTTGGCTTCCCGAACAAATCCCAAAAGCAGCGCTGATTTTTCGTTTACCATCGATCAGCTTTTTTCAAAAACTGCTCATTTTTTGCTCAAGTTTCCCACGGACAGGACCGAGCCATAGAGAAACCCGTTAACCCAACTTGTGCTGTTCCCGCGGAATATGCGAGGTATGCTCCGCCTCCCCTTGTCGCAGAAAATGCGGCGCAGCCACGGTTTGACGCCGCGCGGGGATCGTCATGGCTGCCAGCTCTCCCGCGACCCGTTCCAGAACGTCCTGCCATTCCCCCGTCCGCGTCCCCCGCATCACCCGCACGCTGCCATACCATGGCGTGTTGTGGCCCGTGGGACCCCATCGCCATCCCTGAAACGCGGGAAGCAGGCACCAGGTCCGCACACCCAACGCTCCGGCTAGATGCACGGTGGCATTTCCCACCGCGATGACGGCATCGCAGGCGGCAATTCGCGCTAACGTCTCCTCCAGGTCATTTTTTAAATCACTTCCAGGCCAATCATGCACGGTGATCCCGGTTTGATTAAGGAGGTCGTGAATTTCCCCCTCAACCGCTCCATGCTGCAAATTCACCCAATGCGCCCGGGGCGTGGCCAGTAAACTTTCCCACTGGGCCAGCGGCAAACCACGAATTTGGCGGTCCAGCGGCTTCGCTCCCGCCAACCAAGAGAGACCAATTTTTGGCCCAGGCCCCAACTGCGACAGTCGGGCCTGCCATTCACCTAAACGCCGGGGGTCGGGGGACAACAGTTGGGTTTGAGCGGGAAAATCCTGGATCCGGTTGCGTAAAATTCCGGGCAGGCTACCAGCGGCAATTTGAAAATCCAACCGTAACTCGGCGGGGCTGCGCCAATTTGCCTCTGTCCCCCGTGGGCAGGGGATAATCCTGGCCCGCGGGAAGGCCCGCTTCCAACAGGCCAGCAGGCGCGGGTCGCACAATATGGACACTTCCGCCGCTTGGCGCAAAACATCGGGATAACATGTGGCAAACATCACCTCGTCCCCCAGGCCTTGCTCGGCATGGATCAAGATTCGCTTGCCAGCCAAGGATTCCCCCCGCCACTCGGGTATTCCAACGTCGCGGCACTGCGTGGCGGAATCCGGACACTGCCAACGCCATTCGTAGGCCCGCCAGCCCGCCTGGTAGTTTCCTTGATATAGCCGTGCAAAAGCCAAACTAGCCTGGGCCAACGGATAAGCCCGCGCGCCGCTACAATCCAACGCGCGTTCATAGCAAGCGATCGCGTCGTCCAATGCCCCTTGTTGGGCCAGCATCATCCCTAACGAATGATGCAGTTCGCGTTGATCGGGCCGAATCCGCAGCGCTCGGCGATAACATTCTTCCGCCTGCGATGCCTCTCCCGCCTGGGCGTAAATTGTTCCCAGCCGCACCACCGCTTCATAACAATCCGCGTCGTGGGACAATGCCGCTTGGTAAGCGCGCTTCGCCTCGGCGAAATTTGTCAGTTTTTCACATATCGTTCCCAAGCGAACGTATGCCGCGGAAGTTGGCTGCGCGATGCATATTTTCTCTAATTGTATTTTAGCCGTCGCCCAATCTTGATCCTGGCAGCAAATCTCCGCCAGGAGCGAGCGCGCCTGCAGATTTTCCGCTTTGGCACGCAGCAGTTGTTCCAAAATTCCCCTTGCGGGGTCGAATTGACACCGGGATATCAACTCCTGGGCCTGCTGCAATAACGTTTGCTGGTTGGCGGGGGTGTTTTGGGTGGCTGCTGTGTCCTGGGTGGCGGGAGAAAATGGAACTTTTACCCCCGACTGTGAGAGAGCGTTCCTGGCGTCAAGAGCGGGAATGGGGTTGATTGGGTTACTGGAGTTGGAACCATGGGGGGGGATGCTGGATTTATCGTTGGTCATCTCACGGGGGGAGATGTTGGTATTTTCGTTGTTTATCTCACGGGGTGGGGTGAGGACATTTTCGTTGGTCATCTCACGGAGTGAGATGAGGACATTGTGGTCCGACGCGGGGGGTGGGCTGAGAAGCTGTTTTTCCAATTTAGCTAATTCCACGGTTGCGCGTTCATAGCCCGGCAAGAGCTCCAAAGCGCGGCGGTAACAGGCGATCGCTTCGTCCGTGCGGCCCGCGCCGGCGTAGGCCACCGCCAGATCACAGCGGCGCTGGGGGACCATTTCCGCCGTGGCCAAGGCCCGCTGCAGACAGCGTATCGCCAGGTCATAGCGCTCCTGCTTGATTGCCACCAGGCCCAGACAATGCAGCGCGGAGGGAAATTTGGGGGCGATGGTCAAAATTTGCCGTAACAGCCGTTCGGCTTCGGTGTAATCGGTCCGTTCATATGCTTGTTTGGCCTGTTCCAAAATTTGCGGAAAACTCTCGATCGTGGCGGCGGCGGAAAATTGCGTATGATCCAGCCAGACATGTTGGGCCAGCGGCGGCAGGGAGGGTTCGTTGATTCGCTCGATAGGGGGGCAGGGGATTGTTTTCAATAGGTCCGCTTGTGCCACGGCGGGAGCGGCCAAGACTCCGGCCAGCATCCGCCGCATCGCCGCCAGCACGCCGGGCCACTGGTTGCGTTGGACCTGGCGAAAGAGCCGCACCGTTTTGTACCAGGGACTTTCGTCGCCGCGAATCATCCACCTCCAAGAGGGAATCATGGGGAGGAGCGTCCAAGCGGGTGTTCCCACCGCACCCGCCAGATGCACCGTGGCATTTCCAACCGAAATCACCAAATCCAGCGCGGCGATCTTGGCCGCAAAGCTATCCACATCGATAAGCGGATCTCCTTGTTCCCAATCATGCAGCGTCACGCCAAACAAGTCTTGGACTTCTTGGCGATCCTCGCTGGCGTCGCCGTATTGTAAATTGATGAATTTAATGCCGGGGGTTTGCAAGATTCCCCCCCACAGATCCAACGGGATGGAACGTTTTCGGCGTTCCAGGGGCTTTCCCCCGGCCCGCCAACTGATGCCAATTTTTAATCCCGGACCCAGTGACGCAAATTTTTGCCGCCACGCGTTTACCAATGCGGGATCAGGCGTTAAGAACCGCTGCCGCCGGGGAAACGCCGACAACGTGGGCCGAAAGTGCAAGGGAAGACTTCCCATGGGTAACTGATAATGAATTTCTTCTTTTACCTGGCAAGGAAGCCGATCTTTGCGCCGCAAATAACCATACACAATCGCCTGGGGAAAGCTGCGGCGAAAGAGCTTTTCCAACCGCGGCTCACAGACAATCACCACCCTGCCAGCTCGTTCTAACAGATCGGGCAAACAGCTACAAAATACAATTTCATCTCCCAATCCTTGCTCGGCATGGACCAGAATCGTTTTGCCCGTTAAATCCTCCCCTTGCCAGCGGGGTTGGGGATAATGATCAAATTCGACCTCTCCCACGGGGCCGCGCGCCTCGTACCCTTCCCAACCCGGTCCATAATTTCCCAGGTGCAGATTACAAATCCCCAGGTTCCACTTGGCCCGCACATAGTTGGGATCGATCGTGAGGGCGTGTTGATATTCGCGAATGGCTTCTTCCAGGGAACCTTGCTCCCGGTAAGAATTTCCCAGGTTGTAGCGGGCCAAGACGCAATTTGGCAGGACGGCGACCGCTTTTTGCGCCCAATGCGTGGCGTCCGCATAGCGCTCTTGCTGCTCCATGATGCCGCTCAGGTTGACATAACTGGCCTGAAAATCGGGCTTCAGCGCCAACACCCGCAAGAAGCACTCATAGGCCAATTTTTGCTCGTGCCGCTCTAAATAGCAGACACCCAATTCGAACGGCATGGCAAAATTTTGGGGATCGGCGATGCAGGCCTGGCGCAGGCTATGGATCGCGGCGGGCAGATCACCCCGCTTGCGTTGGCCCACCCCCAGAATCCGCAGTGCGATCGCGTGGCGGGGTTGAATGGCCAGGATACGTTCGGCCAGTTCCGCGGCCGTGGCAAAATCCTCGGCATTGAAGAGCGTGGCCGCCCGTTCCAGCAATCCCCGCGCGGCGGGAGAGTGTATTTCCGTCTGGGGAAATCGGAACGTGGCATCCGTCGATTGTTCGGCTTGCAGCCAGGGGAGCTCCTCGGTAATGGACGCCAGCGATGATGGCAAACCGTGATCGGACGGCGTTTGAGCGCCGTCTGGAACTGTCACCGAGCCAACCGAGGAAGAAATTTCCGACACAGGGGAACCGGTGCCAAAACTTGCGGGCGACACCTGAGACCGCGCACAGGCAACCTGTGCCCGCAACTGTTCCAGGTTTTGGGCCACGGATTGATGATTGGCATCCAGCCGCATAACTTGTTCAAAACAAGCAATTGCCTGCCCATAATCATGCTGCGCTTGCCAGACGCAGCCCAGGTTATTCCAGGCGGCGGCATAATCCGGGGCCAAGGCCACCGCCTGTTGAAACGCGGCAATCGCCCGCTCGGGCTGGCGTAGATCAATCGCCACCCCACCTAAAAAATTAAATACCTTGGGATTGCGGGGCGCAATTTCGCGGGCATGTTCCAGCGTCTCCCAGGCGGCGTTAAAGTCTCCCGCTCCCCGCTGGGCCAGCGCGCAGCCCAGCCACCCTTCCACCCGTTCCGGCCAACGGGTAATCGTGGTTTGAAACGTGGCCAAAGCCAGGGCGGTATTCCCGCAAGCCAGCGCTGTTTCGGCCAAATCCTGGTGGATGGCGTAATCATCATTTGATAATTCGCGGGCCCGTTGCAAACTGCGCAAGGCCAAATCCCAGCGTTCGGTCTGCTTGGCAATGTGCGCCAGCAGACTCCAGGCTGCGGATTGTCGCGGCGCGTGGACTAAAATTTCATCTGTCAGTCGCTCGGCGGCCAATAAATCCCGTTCCGCAAATAATTGCCGCGCCTGGGATAGCGCCGCAGCAAAATCAAAACTTCCCGTCGGAGTGCGAAATTGCCGGGTATGGTGATTCATAAGCTTTGTTTCCTGGATATCCAACTGACTTGACGAAAATGGCAACGATACATTATCGAGTGGTGGCTCTGGGCCAGGCTGACTCGTGGCGGCACTAAAAGTAGGCTGTGAATTCCAGTGGGGAAACACTAGCGACAACCGTGCAAACAAACCCAGCCAGGATTCCCCCGGCGATTGCCGCCAAGCCCTTACCGAGGGATACCAGGGAAGGCTATCCCCGCGTAATTGCCACCTCCAAGAGGGCACCGTGGGCAAGACCACCCAAGCCGGGATTCCTAACGCTCCGGCTAGATGGACCGTGGTGTTTCCGACGGCAACAACCAGGTCCAGCCCCGCCACGAGCGCCGCAAAATCCGTGAATCGAGTCAGAGGATCAGCGGCGGGGAAATCATGGATGACAATCCCCGTGTCGCGGGAAAAATCGTTTATTTCCCGCGAGGTTTCGCCGTACTGCAAATTGATCCACTGCGCGCCGGGAGTTTTTAATAAGGGGAGCCAATCCCGCAATTGAGTGGAGCGGCGAGCCCGTTCACGGGGATGTCCCCCCGCCCGCCAGGAAATTCCGACCTTGACCCCGGATCCTAGCTGGCCCAGCCGTTGTCGCCAGACGGCGGATAGTTCGGAAGGAAGGGCGAGATAAGCATTTTCCCGTGGCGGGATGATTTCCGCGGATTGCAATAATCCGGGCAAATCCCCGGCGGGAAGCCAATAATCCACGCGCGTGTCCAGCAAGGTTTCGACCGGACAAGGAGCGCGATCCTGGCGGCGCTCGTAGCCGATAACCCGGACGTTGGCAAAGGAGTCTGCGAACAGTTCTTGCAAACGGGGTTCGCAAACCAAGATCACCCGTCCCGCATGCCGCGCAAATTCCCGCAGATTACCGGCAAAGAAAATTTCATCACCCAGGCCTTGCTCGGCGACGACCACGATCGTCCGCCCCGCGGCTTGAGAAAGTCGTGCCAACCGTGGAAAAGCGTAATTATCCTGAACGACTTCGCCAGCCGCTTCCCGCCAGACATATTCCGGCCAGCCCCGGATAAAATCCCCCGTCAATAAGTAACATGTCGCCAAATTCCAGTGCGCCGCGGCAAAATCGGGCTGGATCTCTAGAGCCCGCTGGTAACGGTTAATTGCGGTGCCTACCTCGCCCAACTGGCGTTCAATATTTCCCAGATTATATTGGGCTATCGCGTGACCGGGATCCACGGAAACAGCGTCCTGCAAACGCAGGCGGGCCTGGACCAAATCACCACGCTTCTCGCACAGATTTCCCCAATTGACCAACGGCTCCGCCCAGTCCGGGGAGAGTTGATGCGCGCGGGCAAAGGCGTTCGTGGCGGCGGGCCAGCGCTCGGCGCGTTGCAAGGAACAACCATAGGCAAACCACAATTCCGCGCAGTCCGCCCCATGAGCCAGCGCCTGTTCCAGCACCGCCACACTGAATTGCGTCCGACCAGCGGCGCGCAGCTCGGTTCCCAACCGAATGGCCTCGGCCACTTCCGGGCGAATCGCGGATTTGCCGGCGCGTACGAAGAGCGGGGCCTGGTCCAGCGTATTTTTGGACAGGGCCGTCGTCAGTCTGCAAGGCGCTTCTTGCGCAATGTTCATGACACTCAGCGAGTTGCCAACAAAATCCAATGTTGCGTCAAGCTTGCCCGATCCGCGGTCAACTCCCCAGTCTTCCCGGCCCAGGCATTTGTGACGTGTTATTAAAGTTCGTCATTCGCGGGGGCGTTTCTGCGCAGAATTTGAGTTTGCCGCTGGAAATGATTAATTCGAATGCTTAATATGCGGATTATGCATAACATGCGCAAGCCAGAACGGTCGGATAAAATGTTCTTCTTGCTAGCAATTCCCCTTTATGCCTCCCGCATGGGCGGAGCGATGCCTTGATCCCCGGGGTCGCGGCTCTGGCCGCCCCCCAAAAAAAACGAAAAAACCCACGGCCAGCAGGCCGTGGGTTTGTCGCTATCCCGACAGTCGCAAAATGTCTGTTACCGTGGCCCGGCTTATCGCAGCAGGGACAGGATATTTTGCGGATTTTGGTTGGTGATCTGCAACACTGACGTGCCGGACTGGACCAGAATCTGGGCCCGAGTGAGGCGGGCGCTTTCCGCGGCAAAGTCGGCGTCGCGAATAGAGCTTTCGGCCTCTGTCAGGTTTTCCAGGGCGTCATTGAGCGTGGTGATGTTCGTTTCCAAAGTCGTCTTTTGGAACGCACCCAGCCGCCCGCGAAGTCCGGAGACGGCGGAGATCACTTCATCCACGACCTTGGCGGCACCCTTGGTGTCGCTGTCCAGGTCCTTGGCGCCACCGGAACGAAGTTCGTATAGCTTGCCGCTCACGCCACCCAGGGTGGAGGTGCTAACCCCCTGGATCCCCAAGCGGGCTTGCTGGTTGCTGACCACGTCGGGACCGATTTGGAAGTTGGCCCCGCCGCCGGTGATGGAAAAGCTGAAGGAATCGCCGTCGGCCAGGTTTTGGTTGACGGTAAAGCTCAAGTCCAGCGTGCTGGTGTTGAGCGTGGTCTTGAGGCCATTCCCGATCGCCTGCACGCCATTGATACGGGTAGAGACGTCGGTGCCAATGGTCCGGTCGGTGGCCGTGCCGCTCAGGTTGACGGTGTTAAACGAACCGGTGAGGGCCTTGGCCTGGACAAAGGCATCGCTGCCGAACTCCACGCTGGTCAACCGCAGCACCGAGCCGGAAACCGTTCCGGAAGTCACATTCGCGGAAACCCCGGTGGCATCCGAAACCAGGTTGATCGCGTCGCGGATCTGAGTCACGGTGCTTCCCGTGCCAAAATTGAACGTCTCAAAGCCCCCCTTGCCGCCGACTTGCAAAATCAGGTCGCTACTCAGCGTGCCGCCGGAGTAATACAACGTACTTTGGGTCGCCTGGCGGTCCACCCGCACGTCGACGGTAATGGAAGAGGCGGTCCCAAAGTTAGCCTGGTCGATCTTGAGGTCGCTTAGGTTGGCATTTCCCGTGGCACCGCCGGTGGTGGCGGCGCTGATGGTGCCGGCGGTCAACACACCCTGGCCATTCCCCAAAGCCGTGGCGCTGAACACGCCGTTGGCGTTGATAGCGGTGGCGACCTGGCTGCTGGTGGCCGCGGCGCTACGCGAGATCGTCAGCGTGTTGCTGGCGGTGTCATAGCTGGCGCGGGCGGCCGCGTCCGAGGTCGCGATTACGACATTGGTATTGGAATAGGTCGGACCGCCCGTGGAGGCGGACAGCAGAATCCGGTTGCTGTTCGTTCCCCCCGTCGTGGCCGAAGTCGTCGACCCCGCGGCGTAAACACCCAATCCCGCGGCGGCTTGGGCACTGGCCTGAAAGACCCCGCCCGCGTTAATCGCACTGACGACGGCGGCGGTGTTGCCGGCGGCGCTGACGCTGATACTGAGGGTGTTGGTCGCGGTGTCAAAGCTAGCCCGTGCGGCGGCGTCGGAGATCGAGATCGTCACGGTGGCGTTATAAGCGGCCCCGCCATTCACGGCGGAGAGGCTAATCTTGTTATTGAACGCCCCGCCGGCCAGCGTGGCGCTGTATTTGTCACCTTCCGCCGCACCGCCCGAGAAAATCGTTCCCGCGGTCACGACCGCGGCGGAAATTCCCGTAGAGCCGGTGAGGGCGTTCACCAGGGTCGCGACATTGGCCGCGGTGGTGCCGGCGGTCAGCGTCACGGTCAGGGTGTTGCTGGCGAACGTGGCGCTGGCGGTTCCGCCCGAATCAAAGACATATTCAACCTTGGCCCCGTTCAAGGTCGAACCGGCGCTAATCGCGGTAAAGGATAATCCGCCCAGGCCGGCTCCGCCGCTGAGGGTGACGGTGGCGTTGGCGTCGACCGCGGCTCCAAAAGAACCAGTCGCAGCCGCGTCAACGGCCGTGCCAATGGTGCCTGTGGCCTTCGGATCCGTCGTCCCGACGCTGCTGGTCAAAAAGTCCAGGCTGCCGTCCAGCAACCGCCGACCCTGGAAGGATGTTGTTTGCGCGATCCGGTCGATGGCTTCCAGGGAAGAATCGACTTGCAATTGATTGGCCGCGATTTGCTCTTCGCTAAGTGCCCCGCTATTTGCCGCTTCCGACACCAGCCCACGGATGTCGTTGAGCAGAGAGCTGACCTGGCTTAAGGCGCTGTCAGCGGTGGCAATAATTTGATTTGCCCGTTCGCTATTCGTAATGGCCCGTTGCGTGGCCACGATATCCGACCGCAGAATTTCACTGGCAATCAAACCGGCGGGGTCATCCTTACCCTTGTTGATTCGTAAGCCAGTGCTCAATCGAGTCAACGATGTCTGCAAATCGTTGTTCGATCTCGCCAATGCTTTTTGAGCGACAAGTGAGCTGACATTGGTGTTAATACGGGACATGCAAGACACCCCTCAAAGGTAAACAAGGAACAATGCCCAAACTGGAATTACGTGCGCGGGGAGTTTCGCCGCGATCCAAGTTTGACGGTGTGACGCGCCCATCCACCGGGCATCGCTGCGCACCTGTTAAACTGATATCAAATGCGCCTGACCACGGGAGGGGCTTCCACCCCGCGACGGCAGCGCAGTCGAGACTACGGTCTCTGGAAACTTCATCGGCCAAGCGAACTGGGGGCTTTAGGTAAATTGGTGGGTCTGGTCCGCTTTTTTCCCACATTACAGCTATTCATCGGCCAATTCTTACCCCGGGAAAAGCAAAAGGTCCGAACAACCGCGCTAATGCTTTTGTTCGGACCCTGCTCTGTGCCATATAGCCGATACCATCGGCTTGATTTGATTTATCCACTTAACCCGTTGCGTCCCGCCGGCTTACCCAATTGCTGCGCGTCCTTGGGATCCAGGCGGCTCGACCGCTGATTTTCCCGTTGAATCGCTTCGTACACTTCCTGGCGGTGGACCGGGATCTCGCTGGGGGCGTTGATCCCCAACCGCACCTTGTCACCACGAATATCGACAATCGTCACCACGATGTTATCACCGATGATGATGCTTTCGTCGCGCTGTCTCGACAACACAAGCATCGCGAACTCCTTTATCACTACGCTATCGGAACCACGCGGCGGGCCGGTTGTTCCTGGGTTGGCTGTCTGGAAAAAACTGGGGATGGCGATCGGGAATAGTGCCGCTGAATCACCGACAGCCACTTTCCCGGTGGCGGCTGTCGGCCCTTCTGCATCTCTTGCTTGACCTGGGGACTGGCCAAGATTCAGAGTATGCCCCGCTTACTAGCTAATCTTCAACCACGCTATGCGGAGATCCGCAGACGCGCCGGTTCCTGGTCCAATTCATACTGCACCGACAGATCATTATTGGCGATCACCTGCCGACCCACCCGACGCTCTTCATGAATCACCAATGGCGCCCGCAAATTCAGCGTCATCCCCCGCTCGTTTTTTCCCACGATTACCAGCACCTGGGCCTGCGACAGATCGTCCAGGGCCAGCGGCAATAGTTCTCCGCGGGAAACGCGCAATTGATAATCCGGGACAAAACGCCGGGGACTCACCACGGCAAATGCCAAATCGGCCTGGGTAAGGCTTTGCAGCCAACCAAGGGCCTCATTTGTGGCATCCGCCAGCAGCACCCAGTGGCGGCACTCTTCCATTCCAAGCAAGCCGTTGGGAAACAGCAGGACGTCGTCGGCCCGCATCTCCACGCGGCCAAATCGTGTGGTCATAACCAACATGGCAACCTCCGTGTAACCATTAAATCCGGTAGGCACAATCCCGTTGCAAAGCAGGCTCGCCTTCCTTGCAAGCACCCACCGGCGAAAGAAATCTAGCTCCCGTTGGGGGAACACCCCATTCATCGGAAAGAATGATAGCTTTGGTAAAAGAAAAAAATGCGGCAAACTAGAAAATTTGGATAATCCGCAATGAATGGGGGTTTATGGGGCCATGGAAAAACTTTACTGGCTGGAAGCCGTGTATTCAGTAGGGTCGGCCACACCCGCCAAGGCAAAGGCTTCCTTCCGTTCGGTACAGGTGCCGCACATGCCGCAATGCTGTGCTCCCCCCTCATAACAGGACCAGGTTTGACTAAAGTCCACCCCCAGGGCAGCTCCACGCCGGACAATCTGGGCCTTGGTAAGCTGGAGGTAGGGGGTGTGGAGAAGCAAGGGATGCCAGTCGGCCAACCGCAGGGCGGATTGCATGGCGTCCACAAATTCTGGTCGGCAATCGGGATAAATGGTGTGATCACCGGTGTGCGCGCCGTAGGAGACGCGGTCGGCCCGCAAACTGATCGCCCAACCCGCCGCCACAGCCAACATGATCATGTTGCGATTGGGAACGACGGTCAGCTTCATCGATTCGGCGGCATAGTGTCCATGCGGCACGGCAATTTCGGGGGAGGTTTGGCTTGATCCAGCCAAAAACGGCACCAAGGGAGATAAATCCGCGATTTGCCATTCGACCCCAGTCGTTTTGGAAATTTTTTCCGCGTGGATTAATTCCCGCCGATGCCGTTGGCCATAGTCGATGGAAAGCGCGACAACCTGGTCCCCCTGGTCCAATAAATCATGCAGCAAGACCGTGGAATCCAAACCTCCCGAGTAAATTAGCACCGTTTTCATAGGGCAAAAACTCTAATGGCAAAGGGGGTATGACAGAAATTTTAGCACAATTCTCACATTCCCCGAACAGTTTGCCAATGCCGAGTGTCTCTGGTTTTATAGCGGAAAACGCGTTCAATTTTTGATTCTAGGACGTGGGGGAGGCATTGAAATTCCCCGCCAGATTCACTAGCTGTCAGAATTGATCCTGGGTAGAATAAGATTAGAACCGGAAGCGGACGCTTTGTCTAACGGCGCCTCGCGAGCGGGAATTCCCTGCCCACCGCCGTGTCCACGCGTCAGCGTCACGGTCGCGTATTCCCTCCACCGTATTTTTTTTGGGAGGCAGGGCATGGTTGCGGCAGGTCAGATAAATTCCCTTAGCGCCAGTGTGTTGGTGCTCAATCGCTTTTATATGGCGGTGCACATTATCAATGTGCGGCGGGCATTGGCGCTATTGTGCCGCGAATTGGCCGAAGTCATCCATCTTGAGGATGAGGGAACATACGGCAACTACAATTTTGAAAGCTGGCGCGAAATTAGCGCGCTCCGCGCGGAATTCAAGGAACCGCACGATGACTGGATCCAGGGAATCAGCTTTGAACTGCAGGTTCCCCGCGTGATCCGGCTGTTGGGCTACGACCGGGTCCCCAAAAGCACCGTTCGCTTTAACCGCCGCAATCTGTTTGCGCGGGATGGAAACCTGTGCCAGTACTGCGGGCACAGCTTTCCCACCAGCGAATTGAGCCTGGACCACGTCATGCCCCGCAGCCGCGGTGGGGACACCTGCTGGGAAAACATCGTTTGCGCATGCGTTTCCTGCAATGTTCGTAAAGGGGGTCGCACCCCGCAAGAGGCAGGCATGCGGCTGATCCGTCACCCGGTCAAGCCCAAGCGCAGCCCGCTGCTGGCCATGAAACTGGGAAATCCCAAGTATGAAAGCTGGAAAACCTTTTTGGACAATGCCTATTGGGAAGTCGACCTGAAATAAGCCCAGACATTGCGGTGTAGGATTAGCTGTATTAACCAGGATTTCCTGTATTGTCTAGGATTGCCTGCGGTCTTTGCCGTCAATCACCTTTCCCCCCCGAAATGCCAAACGGCGTTTTGAGGGGGTTTGTTTTTATCAATGAACGCCCGCAAAAAAATCAACAATCGTCGCTAGCGCAAGCCCCTCTTGCCGCAAAATGCGGCCTTTTTGGGGCTTGCCACCCTCTTGGGCCAAGGACCCCGTGACGATTCCTGGCAAATTCGTTAAACTAGGGCCTGAATTTCGGTCCTATGATTATACATGATTGCCCGCGTTTTAGCCCGCAGCGTTAGCCAGGTTAGCCCGCAGCGTTAGCCAGGGACCCCAGCCTGCAATTTAACCACCCCCAGACAACACATCTCTTTTTTTACCCTAGGAGTTTTCCTCGTGCCCACTGTCGCTCAGCGTTTACCGTACAAAGTCAAGGACATCTCTCTGGCCGAGTGGGGCCGTCGCGAAATCACCCTGGCCGAAAACGAAATGCCGGGCCTGATGGCCCTACGTAAAAAATACGGCGCGACCAAACCGCTCAAGGGTGCCCGGATCGCCGGTTGCCTGCACATGACGATTCAAACGGCCGTGCTGATCGAAACGCTCACCGCCCTCGGGGCGGATGTCACCTGGTCGAGCTGCAATATCTTTAGCACGCAGGATCATGCCGCCGCCGCCATCGCCGCCGCCGGCGTCCCCGTGTACGCCTGGAAGGGTATGAATGAGCAAGAATTCGACTGGTGTATTGAACAATCGCTGTATTTCAAGGGTGGCCAGCCGCTGAACATGATCCTGGACGATGGCGGCGACCTGACCAATATGGTTCACGACAAATATCCCGAACTGCTGGGCGAGATTCGCGGCCTGAGCGAAGAAACCACCACCGGCGTCCATCGCCTGGCACAACGAGTGCAAAACGGCACGCTGAAGGTACCCGCGTTTAACGTGAATGACTCCGTCACCAAAAGCAAGTTTGACAACCTGTACGGTTGCCGCGAATCACTGGCCGATGGCATCAAGCAAGCGCTCAATTACATGGTCGCGGGCAAAACCATCGTCGTCGCCGGTTATGGCGACGTCGGCAAGGGGTGCGCCCACTCGATGCGGGGCTTGGGTGCCCGGGTGCTCATTACCGAAATCGACCCCATCAACGCCCTCCAAGCCGCGATGGAAGGGTACGAAGTCGTCACGATGGAGGACGCCGCCCCGGAGGCCCACGTCTTTGTCACGACCACCGGCTGCTGCGATATTATCCGCAGCGAACACATCCTGGCGATGCGGAACGACGCCGTTATTTGCAACATTGGCCACTTTGACATCGAAATTGATGTGAATTGGTTGGTCAACAAGTCCGGCGCCAAAAAGACCGAAATCAAGCCGCAAGTCGACAAATACACGTTCCCCAACGGTAAATCGGTGATCCTGCTGGCCGAGGGACGATTGGTCAACCTGGGCTGTGCCAACGGACACCCTTCCTTTGTCATGTCCAACAGCTTTTGCAATCAGGTGCTGGCCCAAATCGAACTGTGGAACAACGCCGATAAGTACGAGCTAAAGGTGTACACCTTGCCAAAGGCCCTGGACGAGGAAGTGGCCCGCCTGCATCTGGACCACCTGGGGGCCAAGCTGACCACGCTGACGGCCAAACAGGCGGATTACCTGGGTATCCCCGCAACCGGCCCATTCAAGCCGGAACATTACCGGTACTAGGGGTTGAGCCGATCCCAAGCCAACTGTGCTGTATGTAGTGGCGACGTTCCGTCGCCATTTTGGGCGTGTTGGCATATCGTCCAGCCTATGTTTGGCATTTGAAATTGCTGGTAATAGGAATCTTGTGCGGGGGCAAAATTTGTTTTGCCCCCGTCAGCGACCTATATTTCCTCGCTATGTTTGCAATTTGGCAAAACCAAAAGCGTATCACTTTTAACCAACCGTTAGCTTCATAAAGTGTTGTACAAGTTTTTCTGACCACTCTAAACTCATAAGCGCCACCCCGCACGAGCCTATTGTTAGCAAAATTTCTGGCTGGGGTTTGGGCGCATCGCAACTTTATCCTTCGCCGCTGCGCGGCTTTGGAAATTGTTAGATTATCACAACCGTGGGCTTGCGCCACACGGCTACAATCCTGCGCCGCTGCGCGGCTGTTCCCAACTCCCGTCTCCCATCTCCCGTCTCCCCCGCATTTGACAGACCCGCTCACACAATCTTAAAATCTCGCCAGGGGATCAAAGGGGAAATTACGCTTTTTGGGGGAGCATCCGCGCATGTCAGAATCGTCCGGCCAGTTGGATACCATCCTGCGCGAGTCGCGCGTTTTTCCCCCTCCTGCGGAGTTTGCCCGCCAGGCGCGTATCGGCTCATGGCCCGAATACGAAAAACTTTACAACCTCGCCGCCGCCGATACCGAGGCCTTTTGGGCAGAGCAAGCCCGCGAACTGCACTGGTTTACCCCCTTTACCCAAACGCTCGTTTGGAAAGAGCCTTTCGCCCAGTGGTTTGTCGGCGGCAAAACCAACGCTAGCTATAACTGCCTGGACGCGCATTTGGGGACACCCCGCCAAAACCAAGCCGCGATCATCTGGGAAGGGGAACCGGGGGAAGAACGGACGCTGACGTATCAACAACTGCATCACTTGGTGTGCAAATTTGCCAACGTGCTGCTAGACCGGGGTGTCACGGCGGGGGATCGGGTCTCGATTTATATGCCCTTGGTGCCGGAACTAGCCGTGGCCATGCTGGCCTGCGCGCGGATCGGCGCGGTGCATTCGGTCATCTTTGGCGGGTTTTCCAGCGAGGCGATCGCCGACCGCAACAACGACGCCCAGGCCAAGTTGATCATCACCGCCGACCACGGCTGGCGGCGCGGGCAGCAACTGCCGCTCAAGGCCAACGTGGACGCCGCGCTGGCCAAATCCCCCTCTGTCCAGACCTGCATCGTGCTCCGGCGGTCGGGGGTGCATGTCCATATGGAACCGGGGCGGGATTTTTGGTGGCATGACCTGCTTGAGGACGCCCCCGCGCATTGCCCCGCTGTTCCGCTGGATAGCGAACATCCGCTGTTTATCCTGTATACCAGCGGTTCCACCGGCAAGCCCAAGGGAATCCAGCACACCACCGCGGGATACAACCTGTATGCCAAAAAGACATTTGAATGGGTGTTTGACCATCGCGACGGCGATACCTTTTGGTGCACGGCCGACGCGGGCTGGATCACCGGCCATAGTTACCTGGTCTATGGGCCGCTTTCCGCCGGAGCGACGTGCGTCATGTATGAAGGGGCGCCCAACTGGCCCGATGAGGGGCGGTTTTGGAAAATTATCGAAAAATATCGCGTTACCACGTTTTACACCGCCCCCACCGCGATCCGCTCGTTTATCAAATGGGGGGACGCCTGGGTGGACAAATACGACCTCAGCTCGTTGCGGCTGCTGGGGAGCGTGGGGGAGGGGATCAATCCCGAAGCCTGGATGTGGTACCACAAAAAGATCGGCGGCGAGCGCTGCCCCATTGTGGACACGTGGTGGCAGACCGAGACCGGCGGCATCATGCTGAGTCCCCTGCCAGGGGCCATAGCCACCAAGCCCGGCAGTTGCACCAAGCCCCTGCCCGGCATATTGCCCGAGATTGTCGACGCGGCGGGGAATCCCGTTCCCCTGGGGCAGGGAGGGTGGTTGGTCATCAAAAAACCGTGGCCCGGCATGCTGCGCGGCATTTGGGGAGACAACGCCCGCTATCAAGAGCAGTATTGGAGCAAAGTGCCGCATAAATATTTGGCCGGGGATAACTGCCGTCAGGACGCGGATGGCTATTACTGGATCATGGGACGCATAGACGATGTGCTAAACGTGGCGGGGCACCGGCTGAGCACGATCGAGATTGAAAGCGCGCTGGTCAGCCACGCAAACGTGGCGGAAGCGGCGGCGGTGGGCCGCCCGCATGAAATCAAGGGGGACGCGGTGGCGGTCTTCGTCGTGCTAAAAAGCGGCAATCCAGATGAATCCTTGCGGGCGGAATTAAAAAAGCACGTGCGCAAGGAGATCGGCGCGCTGGCCGTGCCGGACGATATTCGCTTTACCAACGCCCTGCCAAAGACCCGTTCGGGAAAGATCATGCGGCGGCTGCTGCGGGATATTGCCGCAGGCCGGGAATCGGTGGGGGACACCAGCACGCTAGAGGATTATGGCGTGTTGGCCAAGCTGCGCGGGGACGAGGAATGATGTCAATTACTAATAGCAAATTTGTGTATCTAAATAAAAATTAACCTTTACCAATTGTTAGTAATCCTAGCGAGCGCCAAAAACGAGGGCTAACACCCAGCGGCTGATTAGCATCCCACAAATCTGTGGCTTATACAGAATGCCGTCGCTTGATTTTGAGCGATTAATGTCAGGCGAATAATCCCGGCCAACGCTGCCCGGCCGCCCGAATAAAATCTCGCCATGGCCGCGCGGGGACTTTAGTCCGTGGGGAGCACGGCGGTAGCATACTCATCCGCTTGGTCGGAATCCGTGTCTTCAGCGGTATAATCCACTACATGGCCATGCCGCGCGTGGGTCTCCCCCGTCAGCGAAGCGGCGGCAAGATGAGCGCCATCCGTATGGCCGTTATTCTCGACCGGATGATTTGTCCGCCCATTGCCATGATTGGCGGACGCGCGGCTTTTCGTGGTGTCTTCCAGGCTCCAATCGCGCCGCTGGCGCGAACTGGGAATGTTCATGGCCTTGCGATATTTCGTGATCGTGCGCCGCGCCACGGTAATACCATGCGTGGCGAGGGCTTCCACCAGTTCATCATCGGATAAGGGACTGGCTTTGTTTTCGTTGTCGATCACTTCCTGCAGTTTTAGCCGCACCGTGTCCCAGGCGACTTCCTCCCCGTCGGCGCTGACCGTCCCCCCCACAAAAAACCGCTTGAGCGGAAAAATCCCCCGCGGGGTTTGGATCCACTTGTCATCGACCGCGCGGCTGACCGTGGTGACATGCACCCCCACCTTGTCGGCGATTTGCTGCATTTTCAGGGGTTCCAGCGACTCCGGCCCCCGGGTCAAAAAGGCAACCTGATGGTCAATGATCGCCTGGGCGACCTTGGTGAGGGTGCTGCGGCGCTGTTCAATCGCTTCGATCAGCCATTGCGCGGAGTTAATTTTACGCTTAATATATTCGCGGGTTTTTTCGTCCGCCTGGCCGCTCATGAGCAACTGGCGATAATAGGGACTGATGTATAAATTAGGCAGGCTGGTGTCTTCCAGGCGAATTTTATACGTGCCGTCCTCTTGCTGATCGATAAACAAATCCGGTGTGACATTGGGGGCGTGCACGCTTTGGTAAATGGCCCCCGGCTTGGGCTTGAGCCGACGCAATTCCCCCAATGCTTCCTGAATTTGTTCCAGCGTGTAGCCCGTTTTGCGCTGGATGGCGGGCATGCGGTTATTTTCCAGATCCTCCAGGTGGTTTGTCACCAGAGTCTTCATTTCCTCATAGCAATGCATCTCGGGCTGCATTTGCAGCAGCAGGCATTCCCGCAGATCGCGCGCCCCGACACCGGCGGGGTCCAGCTTTTGGACGATGGCCAGGGCTTCCTTGGCCACGGCCAACTGGGTTAGGGGATTTACCGTGTTATCTCCGCCGAGCGCGATGCTCCCGGGCGGGTCGAGCAGATCCTCGAGTCGGCCTTGCAAATAGCCGTTGGGATCGAGGTTATATATAATCCGGTCGCACATCGCCCGCACGTCGTCGCGCATGTCAAAAAAGCTTAGCTGATCGTGCAAATGGTCATGCAGCGTCTCGGGACGGCTGACCATATTGGCCATCGTGTCGTGCTGCCGGTCGGATTCTTGGTCAATTCTGGCTGAAGAGGGACGAGTCCGTTCCTCAAATGTATCGGGCCATTCCTCATCCAGGTTTACCAAGCGTTCAAAGTCGTCGGCATTGTCGTGGCGTTCGTCCACGATCAATTCCCGCTCTTCGATGGTGCGGGTGGACTCCGGCTCAATATTGGCTTCGGCCCCTTCGGGAGCGTCTTCGCGCTCCTCGACAATTTCCAGGGCTTCGTTTTCCTGGATTTCCTGTTCGATTCGTTCTTGCAATGCCAAGAGCGGCAATTGCAATATTTCCATCGACTGAATCATGCGCGGAGCCAGAATCTGTTTCTGGACCTGCCGCATTTCTTGTCCGAAGGAGAGCCGCATTATGATTTCAGCCTGTGTTAAACTTCAAAAATTGTTCTCTTGCGGGACTTCGCCGCTCATTCACCTAACATCCCGACCAATCCGACCGATCCTGGTCCACTTTTCCCCGGTAATCACCCGGCCGCCGAATATGAATTTTTATATTCCGGCGTTCGGATATTCCCGTGGAATTAGTACTCTCGCCCCACAACCCTAAGTCTACCTTGCAATTTCCGTTCCCGCGATAAATTTGCGCGGGGGATTTTAGCTAAAATTTTTGCCGTCCGGTCAGCGCGTCGGCCAAAATCTCTTTATTAGCAAACTCTAACACGCTGCCCGAAGTAATCCCCCGCGCCAGTCGGGTGATCTGTACGGGAAATTCCGCTAGCATGTTCGAAATCAACAGGGCTGTCCCGTCCCCTTCCAGGGTCGGATTGGTCCCCATGATAATTTCCGCAAAGCTACCCTGTCGGACCCGTTCGATCAAAGGCTCTATCGTTAATTGATCGGCGTGGACCCCTTCTAGCGGAGCCACCCGTCCTAACAGCACATGGTACAGCCCCTTGTAGGTTCCGGAATTTTCCAAGGCGATCAGGTCGCGCGGTTGCTCAACCACGCACAATAAAGTTTGATCACGTTTTGGGTCGCTGCAAATTGTGCATCTTTCCCCTTCTGCCAAATTATAACAAACAGAACAGTAGCGGACGTTCTCGCGCACATTCCGAATCGCCTCCGACAAAGCCAAGGCGTCAGCTTTGTTTACCCGCAAGATATGGTAACAAATCCTCTCTGCGGATTTTCGTCCGATCCCGGGCAGTTTGGCCAGTTCTTCGATCAAGCGGGTGACGGACTCGGTAAGTTGCGCCATGAATCAGAAAATCCGTTAAAAATAATTCTGCATCCAATCCGGTAGTGACTTCAATCCATCCAGTTTCGCCGTCGCGGGGTAAATCATTCCATCCACAGGATTACGGGGATTGCTCTCCGGCAATTTTGTTAATGATATCTTTGAGTCCCGGCATATCGCCCATGCCGGACATTTCCGACAGCGCCTCGGCATGAAGTTCCTTGGCCTTTGTTAAAGCGGCATTTATGGCGGCTGGGAGTAAATCCTCAATCAACTCCTGGTCTTGATCGGCAATCAGCCCGGGATCCAGCGTTACCCGCAAAATCTGGCCCAGGCCGTTGGCCTCGACCGTGACAAAATCCCCCCCCGCCTTGCCGATGGCTTTTTTTTGCTTGAGAGATTCAGTGACATCCTGCATTTTAGCGCGAATGCCCTGAAAATTGGCCAGCAAGCTGGCCATGTTAGAGATTCCTTTAAACATGGCGTTTACTCATGTGATAAATGACATTAACGATTTGGCAAACAGCATGCCAAAGCTATCGAAAATTTGAAAAAATCGAAATTAGGCGTTGTCAAGGACCATGGGGCCTTCGACGTGCATGATCCGCCCTTGAAACAGTTCCACGGCCTTTTTCACAAAATCTTGCTCTAAAATCGCTGCTTGATCCACCTTAGCCACGGTCGTGGCCTTGACAGGGGGTGGGCCTGCAGGGCTGGATCCTGCTGTATCTAACTTTAATACCAGTGAGACCTTACAGCCTAAATACTCTTGCAAAAAAGATTCCAATTGGGCTGTATTACGATTTCGCTCGCATTGTTCGAAATTATACTTCTTACCAAAGGTTAAAACTAGCTGGTTTGGCGCAAGAGTTGCACAATATTTCGCCTGCCGTGCATGATCGACAATCAGCGATTCCTTTTCCTCGAGGACTTTTTGCCACGCGGACTCAATTTGAGCCACGGTCACCGCTTCTTCTACAGCCTCTGTTACCCCCCTTGTCACGGGCAGAACTCTCAACGTGTCCGCTGTGGAGGGAGTCGAGTTAGCGGGGGCTAAAGCAGCGGGAATAGGGACCGATTCCACGGATACGGAGAGGGGTCCCGGGGGGGGATTCCCTGACAAATCTGCTGTAAATACGGCATTATCAGCCGTTAGCTCTTTTTTTTTTGATGGCTCCGGTGTGGCTGGTGATTCCGCCGGGACTGGCGTTTGAGGGGTGGGCAGCTTAAGCGTTAACTGCGGCAACTGACCACTTTGCAGGGCGGCCACGACCTGGCTCACGGCTTGCAGATTTGCCAAACGACTCATGCGGACCAGCGACAGTTCCGCCAAAATCCGCGGTTGGGGCAGATTCTTAAACCGGGCCAGCGTTTGATCGATGATTTGCATCATGGCCAGGATGGTTTCCAGACCAATCCTGTGACCCAAGTCGCGCAATTCCGCCGCTTGTCCGCTGGTATGCTGCAGCAACACGTCCGCCTCGGCCCCGACGGACATCACCATCACGTCGCGGAGGCAGCCGAACAATTGTTCCATGATTTGACCAACTTCACCCCCGTCCCGAACCGCTGCGTCAAATTCGGCCAAAGCCCCTGCGGCATCCTGATCGGCAAGTTGCCTCAAGATGCGCGTTAAGCGAGAATTATCCGTGGTCCCCAGCATTTCATGGACATCATTGACCGAAAGTTCGGTTTTATTAAGGGCGAGCAATTGCTCCAACAGGGATTGGCTGTCGCGCATGGACCCGGCGGCCCGCCGCGCTAACAGTGTCAACGCCTCTGGCTCGACCGTGACCGGTTGACCATCGACTTTTTCGTGGGAAACAATCTCCGCCAGTCGGGCCAAGATTTTGTCCTCTTGGACATGGGCAAAATCAAATCGCTGGCAACGAGAGCGAATCGTAATGGGGAGCTTTTCGGCCTCTGTCGTGCAAAAGATAAACTTGACATGCGGAGGGGGCTCTTCTAGCGTCTTGAGAAGTGCGTTAAATGCCTCGCGCGTCAGCATGTGCGCTTCATCCAGGATATAAATCTTATAGCGGCTGCGCGTGGGGCGAATGGAGACTTTTTCCCGCAAATCCCGCACGTCATCAATACCGCGGTTACTGGCGGCGTCCATTTCGATCACATCGATATCCTGACCGCCGTCCGAAATCCCGCGGCAACTGTCGCATTCCTCCGCCGAGCCCGCGACACAGGGGGTAATGGTCGGCTGATCGGAGCGATGGCAGTTGAGGCACTTGGCCAAAATTCGGGCCGTGGTGGTTTTTCCCACGCCGCGGGCGCCCGTAAACAAATAGGCATGCCCGATCCGTTTGGCCAAAATCGCCCCCTTCAGCCCTTTCCAGACGTGCTCCTGGCCAACCAGTTGCTCAAAGTTTTGGGGGCGGTACTTGAGTGCGACCACTTCATACGGCTGATCATCGCGGCTTTCCGCAGGGGGCGCATGTTCGCCCAGATTTCCCAGCAAATCCATCAGCCGGCTCCTTTTTTAGTGGGAAATTCCCCAGATAGGGGAAATTCCTGTTCATGGCAAATACCGCAACGAAAACGGAAGACCGCTATGCCGGGGGGTACCGGTTTTGGTTATGGCAGATTCCGCCCAAATCACCCTTTAACAGCGGCACCAATCTAAAGAAAATCGACGGCAGCCGATGAGTGACCCACAACACCTGAAAAGTATTGCTTATGGCTGCTGATGTTACTCCCTGACCAGGTTCACAGCTTCCCACCGTGTGGGCCACTCATAGGCGACCGTCAACAAGTATTATGGCCGAATTTTGCAAATGGTCAAAGGGGGGCCTGCAAAAGAGCAAATAATCGGAAACGGGAGAAAAGTCGGGGAGAATTTTGGCCGGTTGCTTGCTCATGGGCACCAGCGAGGCTTAGAATAAATTTGTGAACACGTCTGTAGGCGGCCGGGAGCCATGTTATGGAAAATTTATGGTATTGGCTAATTGGCGGCATGCTAGTCGGGGCATGTGCGGCGTATTTTTTTTATCGATGGCGCATGGTATCTGTCCGGCGCCACGGGCAGGGGAACCATCTGCTGCGCGCCCAGCGTGACTTTCAACTGCGCCGCGAACAACTCGAGGCGAAATTCTTAGACAAAGCTGGCTCCAGTGGCAAGCCGCGCGGCCTGCGCTGGTTGGATTGCGACTTTGACAATCCGATCGTGTTTGCGCGGGATAAACGGACGGGGCAGCTTTCGGCGTTTGTCGGCGTGACAATCAGCTTTGAAGCGATTCCCGGCGGCGGGATGGAAGACGTCGAAGCGGTCGGTAACTTGCGGGCCGCCACGGCCGTTTTTCAACTGGATGAGCAGGGCGTTTGGATGACCGACGGCCGTGCGATATTTAATCTCAATCCCAGCGAAGCGGTGCAGTACTACCAGGCCAATCTGGAGTTGATCGAACCCGCCCTCCCCTAGCGAGACTAGCGCTGTCCTGACGGTTCGTTTTCCGATGAGCCGTAGAGCGCAAGCCCACGGTTGGAGTGGCAAAATCCTGATCTACCTAAACCGTATCTTTATCTTTGACAAAGCACTCGCCTTAGTAGCTCATCTTGACGCGTAGCAGAATTCGCCAGAATTCTGAGCGTATTAAAATTCTATTCGTAGCAGAATTCGCCAGAATACTGTGCGTAGCAGCAGTTCACTGAATTCGCCAGAATTCTGCCTCTTGCAAAGCCTGTTAAAACCTTTTTTCGCAAATTCCGCTACCAAGTTAATCACAAAACTTCCCGCGACGTTGGCGGCAATGCCAGTGAGCATTATAACAGCGTTGTATTCACTCGCTACGCTTTTACTTGGCAAACCGATTATTTTATGCCTCCTGTAGTCCCCCGCAGCCACCAACTAGAGATTCGCGTCCGCTACCAAGAGACCGATGGCCAGGGGCGGCTGCACCACGCGAATTATTTAACCTACTTTGAGCTGGGCCGGACGGAATTGCTCCGCTCGGCGGGATACACCTATCGTGAATTTGAGGAAACCGGGTTGATGCTGGTGGTGGCGGAGATGCACATACAATACTTTCGGCCGGCGGTCTACGATGACCTGCTTTTGCTGACGACTAGCGTCATTCAATCCAAGGGGGCCCGCATTCGCCACGCTTATGAATTGCGGCGCGGGGTGGAATTACTGGCCAAGGGAGAAAGCATGATCGCTTGTGTTGATCGGACGGGACGCGTGCGCCGCTTGCCCGAATGGCTATTAGAGCCGGAGACAAACGGGGACTCGCGGGAATTGATTCAACGTAACAACGAAACGGTTTAACAACCCGAATACTTTTTCTTGTCGCGAATTATATTGGCCTCCGGGAAATCTGAAGCATGAATTGGAATCAGAAACCTGTCATTCGCACCCTGGGGATGCTGCTAGGCTGCGCGGTGGTTGCTTGCTCTCAATTGGGAAGCACATCGATCAGGGCCGAAGAGACCGCTCCCCGCCAGTGGGCCATCGTGCGGGAACCAAAGCTTATCGAAGGGAGCGGCATAGCTCCCGCGCTAAGCTCCTCGCAACCGGCATTTTGGATTTTAAATGATGGCGCGGGCATATTACGGATCTATGCGATAAACAGTACTGGCCAGCGCTGCGGCCTCTTGGAGGTCCCGGATAGCCAGACCGTCGATACCGAAGACCTCGCCAGCTTTTCCCTGGGGAACATGACTTTTCTGCTGGCGGCCGATACCGGCAATAACGATTTGGACCGTCCTACCGCGCGGCTGTTTCTTTTGCCCGAGCCAACCCTGGAGCATGATTTCTCTTCGGGCGAAACCGCTGGCAAACAACCCTCCGACCAAAAATTTTCCGTCAAACCACTGCTCGCCTGGGACATCGCCTATCCCGACGCGCCCCGCAATGTCGAAGCCCTGGGCGTGGACCCCGTCCAGCGAAAAATTTTATTGGTCAGTAAAGAAAAAAAGGATGCTCCCGCCACTGTCTATCAAACCGACCTCCCTATCAATGAGCAAGGGAAGCTCACGGCGGATTGGATTAACTCTGCCACTACGCCGCGAACCTTCGAAAAGTTGGGCAGGATCAACGTCCCGACCGTCCTGGGGATGACCATGAATCCCACCGGAGACACTGCGGTCCTCCTGGGAAAATCAGCCGTCACAATTATTAGACGCGACAAAAACCAAACCTGGGCAGACGCTTTTACCCGCCCGGGAATAAAACTGGATATTCCCCGCCAAAAAAAGGGGGAATCGATCTGTTTTGGCCCCGTTGTCGCTGCACATAACGGCCCGCAAAGTTTATTTCTGCATAGCGAGGGGACCGACCAACCGATCTGGGAAATCCCCTGGCCCACCATTGTTACCCCGAAATAGCCTGTCCCCCAGGCGTGGCAGTTGTGGCGGAACTTACCAAAAAAGTTCCCGAATCGCACCCTTGCAAGGCTGCCAGGCTTGGGATAGACTTTGAGTTTCCCCAAAATTGGCGGAAACTGGTCGCTTTTTAACCTTTACGATTGTCAGACTGACGCGGGCAACGGTACTGCCTTCGGCCAGTCCGGGATGGAACTGAACATGGCAACTTTCATGGCCAAGCCTGGCCAAATCGAGCAAAATTGGTGGGTCGTGGACGCGCAGGATAAGGTCGTGGGCCGCTTGGCTAGCGAGATCGCGGTCATCTTGATGGGCAAGCACCGGCCGACCTACACGCCGCATGTTGATACGGGCGACTTTGTGGTGGTACTGAACGCCTCCAAGGTCAAATTCACCGGCAAAAAGCTGCAAAACAAAGAATACCAGTGGTACACCGGTTTTACCCGCATTAGCAGCGAGACCGCGGAAAAGCGCTTGGCCCGCCGCCCGGAACTTATCCTGCACGAAGCCGTCCGCCGTATGCTGCCCAAGAATAAGCTGGCGTTCAAAATGATCAGCAAGCTGAAAATTTACCCCGGCACCGACCATCCCCATCAGGCCCAAAATCCCCAACCGCTGGAAATGGCGGTTAAGTAAATTGAACGGGGCTGGCTCCACGAAACAATAAAATTACCTTCCACTTCACACTGTTTTACACTTAACCGCTAGAAGCAATCGATTATGGCCACTGCCGCCCCGGAAGCTCTTGGAACAGGTCGCCGCAAAACCGCCGTCGCCCGCGTGCGGGTAACGGCTGGCAAAGGTAAAATCACGATCAACGAACGTCCGTTTGAGGAATACTTTACCACGGAAAAAGAGCGCGGCCAGGTGCTGGAACCGCTGCAAGTGACCGGCAAACTGGAAACAGTGGATGTGCGCATCTTGTGCGACGGTGGTGGGCCTAACGGCCAAGCCGGGGCTTGCAAGATGGCGCTCGCCCGCGCCTTGCGGATTTTTGACGCCAGCCAGGATGATTTACTACGGCATTCGGGCTTGTTGACCCGGGATAGCCGTATGAAAGAACGCAAGCATTACGGTTTGCGGGGCGCACGCCGCGGCACCCAATTTTCCAAGCGTTAATATTTTTCCACATCAACATTTGCCAGTCTCCATTTTCAGATTGGCCAAGACGTCGCTAATTTTAAGCCACAAGACCGCTGGAGGATTCCGGCGGTTTTTTTTGCGCGTCTGAAGGATCATGAGAGAAAGCCGCGGTTGTTTAACCATTTGTCTTATTCTTGCGCGGGTTATGTGCATTGGCATCGCGATTGACGCGGAACTATTGACCGAGACGTTTCTCCGGCGGTTTGGCTTGGCCGCCAGGATGCAAGGGGATCTCTTTGACAGCCCGCCGGAACTTTTGTTTCAGTTTCGCGACCGGATTCCGCAACTGCCTATTGTGCGGCTAACGCCTGAAAATGCCCAACAGCCTCTCCCGACCAGCGACGACTGGGACCTGGTGGAATGGGGAAACCGGGGGAATCGGCAGTCGCGGCTGCCGTTGACCGGTTGGGCCCGCGAGGAAAGCACATCCGCCGGCAAATGGAAATATCTTCGCCCCCAACCGGTGTGGATACCCGCGAGCCGGGGACTGGAAAAAGGGGTGTGGTTTCCCACGCCTGACGGCCTGCAGGGGATCCTGGTCGAGGATGAGAATCGCCAGCCACATGTGTACATGCTGACCCGCGCATCAACCCCCGAATATGAACAGTTGACCAAACACCACCGCATGCCTGTATGGGGCGCGCCGATGGTGTAGCAAAGGGGCTACAGCGCCGATATGACTGGCTGAGTAGCCATGTTAAAATTCAAACGACAGGAACAGCCTTTCATTATTTTAGCTTTGCCAAATCCACAAGATTTTGTCCCGGGAAATGCTTCTTCAACAGGCTGCCAGGCAAAGATGTTACAGCGTCGGCGTCGGGGTTGGCTTGCGGCTACTGATAACTTTTTCGGTCACGGTCAGCAGTTGGTCCAGGCGGAACGGCTTGGCCAGGGCCGCATAAGAGGGGAGCAGTCCTTCCTCCCGCGATTTAGTAATGGTGTGCGTCGAATCATATCCGTAGCCCAGCATCATGACCATGGGGACGGGATCCACCATTTCCTTTAACTTTTTCAGTAATTCATAGCCATTCATATCGGGGAGGCGAATATCACTAATAATGACATCATAGCCTCCCTCCATGGTCAACTTATTTTGCACCATGCAAATGGTCTCATGGCCGTCATGCGCGGTTTCCACAATACAGCCATATCGTTCCAAGAGCGCGTGGGCGGCGTTGCGGACGGTGGCGTCGGCGTCAGCCACCAAGACTTGCTTTCCCCGCAACAGCGGTCGTTTATCGACTTGTTTATTGGCGGGCAGGGCCTGGCTGGGGGCCATCTTTTGGCCGACTTTTTGGATGACTTGCTTAATATCGCGGGCGTTTCGCAAGATATTTTCCAGCCGCTCGACTACTTCCGGCTCGTGGCCGATATACCGCTGCATTACATTGACCGCCTCGTTCAGAATCTCATCAATGGGCAAGGCCACGGCGCTGTGAATCGCCTCCACGCTTTCCACGCAAGTATTGGCTTTTTCGGCTTCGAGTAAAAAGAGCGTGTTGATCGCCTGGGCCACATCGCGAGTAAAAATCTCTAAAAACTGGCGGTCGCTTTCGGTAAATGCCCGGGGTTCGGGGCTTTCGACATTAAATGTGCCGATGACCGTTTCATGCAAAATAAGTGGTACGGTTAAGGAGCTTTTGGCCCCTTTACACCCTTCCAAATATTTTTTATCGCCGTGCGTGTCGTCGCAAAGATAAGTCTTGCCCGAGGCCGCCACGTAGCCCGTGACCCCGTTGTCCTCTAGGTCGGCCCGCAAGACCCGCTTTTCCGCTTCGGGAGACATGCCAACCGCTAGCAGCGGCATCAGCAAACCTGTTTTAGCGTCCAACAGGCGAATTTCGACCACGTCAAAATGCAACAGATCCTTGGTGTATTGCAGAATATTATTTTTGAGATATTCAATTCTTTCTTCTACGGTCATCAGGCTCAGTTCATCGGGCGTCATGTCGGCCAGCTTTTCGCCAGCTTCGTGGATAGTCGCCAGTTTTTGCTGTTGTAGCATTTCCGGTGTTACATCCCGCACCGTAACGATGAGATGACGCGGGGCTTCTTGCCCCTCCAGCACGGGCATGGCGTGCAAGTGATAATAGCGGTTGTCCCCCACGCGCGACGCATCACCAACCTTTAGCGTGGAACCACTCGCCTTGCCGGTGCTCAACGCCGTATGAAACGGACAAAAATCCGGCCCCAAAATTTCAGGGCTACCCATCACGGTGTAAAAGTTTTGGCCGGACAGATGCTCGCGCTGGCACCATTCTTTGATCCGCTCATTGGCCCAGATAATTGTATTATCCGCATCCAGCAGAAGCACCCCATCGGGCATTCCCTCCAGGATGCGTTCATTTTGCAGAAGTTTGCCGACGCGCTCGACCCGTGCCAATAAATTTCCCGCTACAAAGACCCCCGCGTATTGGGTACGAGCTAATTTCGCCAGACCGCGAAAAGGGCTAGAGACTTGCTCTAACTCAAAGTCCTTACCCAGCTCCGGCAGATTCGCGGGAATCTGGGATTGGGGATCGCGAATCACCAGGATTTTTGGCTTTGTTGACAAAAATTCACTCCTGGATAGTTGACCTCTTGGTACACATTTAATGAATTATAAGAGGGAGGGAAAAACGTCACAACACTTTTTCCTCGCATTTTGCGCTTTGACGCAAATCATTCTGCGGACTCAGCTTATAAATAGTTCATATTCGTCCAAAATTTAAGGGATATGCGGTTTATGGCCGCTAACCAGGGGGGGTTACCCTTTATTATTTTCTGTAATCAAAAGTTGGACAGAGGGGGAGTTATCCATAGTAACAACTCATGGCTTGGTTGACCGTTTGAGACAAAACCTGCCGCGTAACAGGCTTAGGCAACAAAGAAAACACATTAAGTCGTTGGGCCTGTTCCCGGACTTGGTCATTTATTCCCGCCGAAATCAATATCCAGCGATTTCGCAAAGTTGTTTGTTGCAACTGTTGTGCACATTCTAGCCCGCTTAATCGGGGCATCTGAAAATCCAGCAAGACCAAGTCTACACGCCGGCGGTGAACGATTTGGAGGGCTTCATCCCCATCGCCCGCAGTCAGCAAGTCATAGCCACAAGGCTCCAACATCGTCAGCAGCGTTTCGCGGAACGCGTCGTCATCGTCGGTAATTAAAATCGACCGTGTCATGAAAGAACCAACCGATTTTGTCTCATAATTTTGTTGTTTCAACAGTCCCCAATTTATTCTACGCTGCAAATAGAATACCGATCTGCTCTAGGGTAAAGATTTTGTCAATTTTACCTCTTGTGCTAAGAATCCTTATTCATACAAAAAACGTTAAAATCCCCCAAGAGAAATTCATCGAAGTCGTTCTACCCAGCAATGATGAATTCTTTAAAGGTGGACGGATTAAGTTTTTTTTCGATTAGCTGTCATTTTGGCAGTTCGATATTTACGCACACGCAGGCTAGTTTGAGGACTCGGTTGCCAGATCATGGCCAAAGCCTTATTCTATGAAAACTTCGATCCAGTCGGGAGAAACAAAGGGGACGGTGCATTATCCACGATTTTTCTGGTAATTATTGTCCAGAAGTAACGTGAGGTGCTAGCTCAGATGAGTTTTTTGATTGCGATTCATTTTTAACTAGACTTCACACGCGCATTTTTTACAGCCCATGCCCCATCAATTTATCCAAAATCTGGCCCATCAAGAGCAAATCGATCAAATTTATCTGGCCAGTGGCAAGCAATTGCGACCTAACCGTAATGGGCAATTGTATTTGCAGGTTGATCTGAGTGATCGGAGTGGCACCTTAAGTGGAAGATTGTGGAATGCGCAAGAAGGGGATGGAAGTCGCTTTGAGGATGGCGATTTTGTGCGCGTGCGGGGAACCGCACAATTATATCAAGGGGCCATGCAACTGATCTTGTCCGATATTCAGCGGGCTAATTCGGCAGATGTGGATTGGAATAATTTTTCTTGCTTAACACCTGCGGACGTGGACAAACTTGCCCGGCGTCTGGCGGAACTGTTACGCGGGCTAAAGGATCCCGGGTTAAGAGCCTTGGCCGAATGCTTTTTGGGGGACGAGGCCTTTATGGCCAGTTTTAGCCGCTGTCCCGCCGGTGTGAAAAACCACCATGCCTACCAGGGAGGGTTGCTTGAGCATGTTGTCAACTTGATGGAAGTCGCCAATCGCATTTATGATCGCTATCCGCAACTCAATCACGAACTCTTGCTGTTTGGGTGCTTTTTGCACGACATGGGGAAAATCGAGGAGCTTTCCTTTGAAAAAGGCTTTGCCTATACCGACGCGGGACAGTTGCTGGGGCATGTCGTGCAGGGGATAAGCCTGTTGGATGAAAAAATCCGCCAAGCGGAGGAATTGCTGGGGGAGCCAATTTCGGGCGAAACCATCTTGCGGTTAAAACACATGATTTTGAGCCACCATGGCGAATACCAATATGGCTCCCCCAAACTGCCGATGACGTTAGAGGCGGTGGCCTTGCATTATCTGGATAATCTGGACGCGCGGCTGCATAATTTTCAGCAGTTGTTAAGGGACGAGGCCAATGTGGAAAGCTCTTGGACGATGTATCATCCCAGTTTAGGGCGCAAAATTTTTAAAGGCCGGGTCAAAGAGTAACGGCCAAGGCGCTTCGATTAGAATTGTTACCGAAGGAAACGAAGGTTCAAAATCCGCCGCTATGACCGTTCCAGATTGGCAATTACCGGCTGGTGTCACGCGCGGGGCATGGGATTATTTTCAAGCGCGGCATATCGCCCGCGACTATGACCAGTATTTTGCCGATTGCCCGCTGTTTGATGTCGATAGTCGGCTTCTCGCCAGGTATTTTTCCCCTCCAGGCGTGGTGGCCGATTTTGGCTGCGGCACCGGAAGAGCGCTTTTACCATTAATCCACCGGGGGCATACGGGACTGGCAATCGATCTTAGCGAGGAAATGCTGGCCGTGGTGGCTGAGAAAGCCGCCGCGGAACAACTCCCCGTTCGCTGCGTGCGGGGAAATCTGGTGGAGCTACCCCATGTTTCGGACAATGCGGCCGATTATGGCATGTGCCTGTTTAGTACGCTGGGGATGATCCAGGGTCGGGAAAATAGACAGCGGGCGCTACTGGAAATGCGGCGAATCTTGCGTCCCGGGGGAATCCTGATCCTGCATGTGCACAACGTCTGGTTTAATCTGTACGATCCGGCGGGTCCAGGCTGGGTGCTGGGGAGCTGGCTCCGTTCATGTGGCAAAGGGGATTATGAATTTGGAGACAAGGTTTTTCCCTATCGCCAAATTCCCGCCATGTTCTTGCACGTTTTTCCCCGGCGGGAAATACTCTCCACCGTGCGCCAGGCAGGACTGCAAATCATCGAGTTCATTCCGCTTGGCGCTCCGGGTTATCAGCCCCTTCGCTGGGGATATTTTCTGCAGGAACTGCGCGCCAGCGGTTGGTTGATTGTCTGCCAAAAAAGCGTTTGAGTACCCGCGCACGGTTGATCCCCGCCCAGTTTTCGCTTTGGCACATGAACATTAGCGGAATTTTGGCTCCGGGATTTCTCTGGAATGTTATTTGCTAATACTTCCGGGCGGGCAAAAACTCAATCCAGGAGGCTGGTCATGTTAAAGCCGGAAAACCGGAAAGATAAAGAACGGTTTAAAAAATTGAAAAAGCATGAGGTCGAGCGGGAACGTCCGCCCGAGCAAGCCACGGACGTGGCGGCGCAGGAAGTGAAAAACCTGCGAAAGATGGAAGGCCGGGGCAAAAAGCAAAAATAACCGGATGAATTGGCTGGCGATCAGGAAACCGAGGGGCATTTACAGCGCCGCGGAATCGGAAGCCGCCAGCCATTTCTCTTGAAATTCGGGGCGATTGAGTTGAAAAATAAACTCACTGGCTAAAGTTTGAAATAACTGCTTATAGTGTGCCGCGCGTACCTCCGGCTCTATCCCCTCCAGGGGAGGCAATCTTTGCCGCCAAGCCAAGGAATCCAGCATGTGGCGGCGCAGCTCATCGTAAATGGACATGGCGGTCCGGGACAGTATTCCGATGGATAAAATCAACGATAGTTGATGCGATAAATTTTTTGCGCAATGCCAATACCCTGGAGGGAGATAAAGCAAATCCCCGGGGCTGAGGGAGACCCGATAGAGGGGAGTTACCTCACGTTCATAACGCATGTTGGTGGGAAGATTTTCTAGCAGCGGCAGGGGATTAACTGTGTTTTTGCGAATCCCATATTCTTTAACGCCTTGTAACGAAACTAGATACACATCCTCGACATCATAATGCCAATTTAGTCCCTCCAAATGCCGGGTGGTGGCAAACAATTGGATATCCACTGCTCCGCCAAAGTATTTTTCAAAACATTTTGCCAGCTCGGACAAACGATCGTCATGCTGTTCCGCATGCCGAATAACCAAAGTGCCCCCTTGATCCAGCAAATTTTGAATTTCTATTTCCGAAGTGAAATACTTTTGAATAAAGCCCGCCTGGCTATCGGCTAATACCTCCACTTGGGGAGTCTGAGCCATAATAAAAAAGTCGGCCAACCTGGGAAGACGAGATAAATCCGCCGCCTGGGGGGCTGTATAGGGAAGCCGATGCAAATATTCGGCTGTAAATCCAGGTAAGCTGGTCTTGCCAAAAATTGTCGAAAGATCCATGTCGCCACCCCCGTAAGAATTGACAAAAAAATTCCTACATGATCGGGGGAATCATAGGAAGCGACAGAAATTATGTCAAATATGTCAAATTGACGAGCATGCGTAGAATCTAATAGATCATCCCATCCAATTTATGCGGCAACTAACCCACGGCTTGTTCCTGCGTGACAAGTTTTTCTACCAGCGTCTTAAATTCCCCCATTTTTACGGGGCTGCTAACAACGGCGCGATTTTCGTTGAGCACGGCCCGTTCGGCCAGGACGCCATGTTTGGCCCCTAGCATCAAAATCGCGGGTATGTGGCGGGTGTGTTCTCCTTCTCCAAAGGCATTAAACGCTTCCAGCGCGCGTAATCCCAATTCACTGGTGCTGTAAATCACGCAGTCCGCGGGACGTTCGTGTTCGTTAAAGGTATTGGCCGGACGATTGGGGTCGCTGCTCATTAATACGCGAAAACCGTTCTTTTTAAACAGTTCGCGAAACACGTCCTGATGACCCGTGTTGGATTCGATAATCATTAAGCTGCGCTGCTTTTGAAAGACTTGATGCAGCGCGCCGGGGTCCAAGGCCGGTTCGACATCACCCGTGGGATTGGCCTGCAGCTTTTGATATAAAACCAGCAAATCGCCTAGTAAATCATGCGCCGTCTGATAACGCTGATCGGGATTAAAAGCCATTGCCTTGGCCAATACCGTCGCCACTCCGCGCGACACCTTGGGCACGACCTCTTGAATCGGCTTGACATCCAAAAACCGGTTGCGGCTCATCCGCAATAGCCGATCCTTGGTTTCTATCAAGGGAGGCGTCCCGGCCAGCATGTGGTAGTAGATACAGCCCAAAAAATAGATGTCACTGCGTGGATCGTCTTTTTTGGCGTTGGAATATTTCTCCAGGGCGGCGTAATCAATGGTCCGCGGATTATCCAGTTCGGCGATGGCTTCTTCGCTAAGGTCAGGATCAACTCCCGCCAAGCCAAAATCGACTAGCTTGGCCATGCCATGACTGGAAACCAGCACATTGCTGGCTTTGAGATCCCGGTGGGAAAGCCCCTTGCGACTGGCGGCATCTAGTCCTTTGGTAATATCGATCGCCAGGCGGGTAGCTTCTAGTTGGTCCAACTGCCCCCGCACGCGAATAAATTCCCGCAAATTCCGCCCTTCCACGAACTCCAACACCATGTAATAGTGGCCATGCTCGTTGGCCACTTCATAAATCCCCACAATATTGGGGTGTTTGAGCAGCATGCCCACTTCGGCTTCTTGCTCGAACTGCTGGATTTTACTTTCTTCGTGCGAAAACCGGTTGCGCAGGACCTTGATCGCCACGATTTGGCCGGTTTCCACGTGCACTGCCCGATAGACGCGGGCAAAGGTCCCCTGCCCAACGGGGTACAACACTTTGTATTTGCCGTAGAAATATCCGTGGCGTTCACCGCGGATTAGGCGGTCCAACTGGTGGGTGGTCAGCAAATCATGTCGAAGGAGGATCTGCTTGATTTCATCTAACTCGACTTCACGTCCGCCGACGTCGCTCCAGATGATGCGCGTGCCGCGCTCATCCAAGAGATCGTAATCGATGGCGCGCTGAACCAACGATTCAGCGGTCAGGGCAGACATTTTAGCCTCCGCACACGGGGACCCATAATAGGTCAAATGGGCACTCGCGGCAGTTCCGGTGCCGCTTGCGCCTACATGAAATCCTAACACTTCGATCCTACTTCATCCGTGCGGGAAAGGCAATCTTTTGCCCTGCCGGGGAGCGTCCATTTGCCGAAAATACCGCGAAATTGCCCCCTTTATCTACTTCCACTCCCCGGTTGATTACGCTTCCTCCGACTTCCGCTTGTATTCGTCCCGTTCGCGGCGGGTGGCTTCTAAATCAAACATGAGATACTTCATGTCCAGCCGCAATTGACTGAGCGCGTCCTGGACCAGGTTTAAAATGCGCCGCCGCCGCTTGGTGCTTTCGACCACCCGGGCAAAGACCGGTTCTAAGCTAAGACGCTGCTCCAACGGCAATTTTTGTAACGCCTGGGCCAATTCAATGATATCGATGGGCAATTCTTCAGTAACCGGTTTGACCACAGAGGGTTCCATGTCATGTTCCTAGAGAAGGCAGCGGTGGATAAGTGACTTTCAAAAGAGCAGACTTTGTGCCAAATTGCAAATCAAATTACCGATTTTTCATAAACCCAATACTGGTAACGGTTTAAAATTTCCAGCTAGCATATGCCAGCGAATGCAAAGCGGGATAAATAGCCACAAGTGATCTGGTCGCTTTTTGTAACCCTAGATACACTTTGCACTTACAAAAAATCCCCAGTAATCGTTCCCTTGGCATTTTTGCAACGAACCCGGGGTGCATTTTTGCAACAAAGCCGCCCAGACTGGGCTGTTTAGGCGGACTTTCATCATTGTTCAAAGTTTACAGTTATGCGGCGGGCCGGAATGACTCACGGGCATCTTTTAACCTGCCTGATACTGGCGGTGTTTTGTGGGGCTATTTTCGTTCCGCGCGGCAGCCGATCGGCTGAACCTTCTTCCTCGGCCACGACAGACTCCCGGGCGCTACCAACGTGGCGGGAAGAGGGGGAAGCGGCCGCGACCTCTTGGAAAATTGCCGGAGGCGACGCCAAATACCGCGTGGAACGGCATGAACGCAGCCTCGGCGGGGGGCGAATTGGACAGTGGGCCGAAGAAGTCCAAATCACCGCGGGCAATGGCACACAACTGTACGCCATCCTTTCGATACCTCCTTGCCATATAATCCCCGAATGCCAACCTCGTATTTGGCTCAAAGCGGAACGCGCGGGCGTGCAATTTGTCGCGCGAGTGGTTTTTCCCCGGGCTATCGATCCCCTAACGGAAAAACCGTTGACATCCTTGATCGTGGGTGGGCAAACCACCACTCCCGGAACCTGGGAACAGGTCACCATTGACAACTTGCCGGTCTTGGTCGAACGGCAAGCGCGCGTTTGGAGAACCAAATACGGCGCAACGATCGATCTCAATCAACCGTATTTGGATTTGCTGCTGCTGAATCTGTATACCGGGACGGGAACCACGCAAATTACCTGGGATGGGGCGGAAATTTTAGGCTTTGAAACTCCCCCGCAAATGTTGGTGGCCGAAGCCACGCCCGGCGTTGCCCGTACCCAATCCGCATCAGGGATCGTGCCCGATCAAGCGATCCACCCCGCGCAGTATGCATCCGCGTCAACCGCGGACCCGACAGGCAATCTTCGGCTAGCTGATACATATCCGCCGGTGGGGATGGCGGGTTCGGTATTACTGGTCAATAATCGGCCGTTTTTTCCCCGCGTCATCGAATATCGCGGCGAAAATTTTACCCTCTTCAAACAATGGGGCTTTCACGCTGTTCGCCTGGCCGAAATACCCACCAATGAACAACTGGCCGCCGCCAGGCAAGCGGGAATCTGGCTGGTCGCGCCCCCTCCGGCTTACTTGGCCGGGCCAACTTCGACCGCGGCCGCGACGTCCCAGCCAGCGAACAACTCCCCCGCGAATGATTGGCAAATCCTGGAACTGGGCCCTGAATGGGATTGCGTGCTGGCCTGGTCACTGGGCGATTCCCTTTCCACCGCCGATTTTCCCGCCAAAAGCGCGCTGATTCGGCAGTTGCGTCAGGCCGATAAACGGCGACAACGTCCCATCCTGGGCCATCCCCGGGAAGACATTCGCCTTTGGAGCCGCCAAGTGGAACTTTTGGGCGTGGGTCGATGGCCGTTGGGGACCAGCCTGGAATTGGCGGATTTTCCCGCCTGGTTGCAGGGGCGCGCGCTGTTAGCCCGACCGGGAACTCCGTATTGGACGGTAATTGCCACCCAACCAGCCTCCAGTCTAATAACCCAAGCGCGGGCCTTGACCGGCCAAGATTGGAGCACATTGGGACATGAACCTGCGGGGGTGCGATTGCAAACGCTGTTGGCTTTGGGGGCGGGGACGCGGGGTTTGGAGTTTGCCTCAAGCAGCCGCCTGGACGCCAATGATCCCGCCACCCGTTTGCGGCTCATGTCGCTGCGCCTCCTCAATCAGGAACTGGAATTGCTGGAACCATGGCTGGCGGCGGGAAGCTTTGCCGGCCAGGTTAACTCCAGCGATCCACATGTGCAAGGCATGGTCTTGCAATACAATACGTCCAAAATGCTCATTGCGACACGGATTTCACCCGGCGCGCAACAAGTGCCACAAACAAATAGCGGCGCGGTACGTTTTGTCGTGCCGGGCATTCCCGAATCCTTTGACGTGCTGGAACTGCAAGGCGCGGGATTGGAACGATTAAAGACGAAACGAATCACCGGCGGTCTGGCGGTAACCCTGGAAAATTTTACCGACAGCGCATTTATTTTATTAACTCCGGATCCCGTGGTGGTCAATAATCTGAAGCGGCGGACGGGAGAATTAGCCGGGGAGGGGGCGGAATTGCACCGGCAATTCAGCGCGCAGTTGCTGTCCCAAACGGAACAACTTGCGAGTCAGCTCCCCATTCTCAAACAGGATGAATCCCAATCGCAAAAGTGGCTGGCGGCGGCGCGGATGGCCCTGGATGAGGCCGACCGCGCGGCGCAGGCGGGAAATCGCCCCGCGGCCTACAATGCCGCCCGACGCGGAGCCGCCGCGTGCGGGGAACTGCGTCATTCGGCGTGGGAACGGGGGCGACGGTCACTGGGTTCTCAGGTTGCCAGCCCCTTTTGCGGAATGGTCGAACTGCTGCCGGTGCATTGGAAATGGTTGGAGGGCTTGCGCGGCACGGTTCCCCTGGATAATCGCCTGTCCGGGGGCGACATGGAACTATTGGCGGCGATGCTCCGCGCTGGTTGGAGAAACTTGCAGCCCACGCCTGACCGTGTGGCTTGCGATGTCAATCTACTGCCGGACGAGAGCGATCCCAAACACGCGGGGAATGCTCTGTTGATGACCACTCGGTTAAAATCGCCACAAGCGACGGGGGGGTCGGCGACATCCTCCACCGGGCCAGGAGGAATTACCGACACGCCCACCCAGCCCGGCCGGGATAGCCGCGTGGCGGCGGTCTTGCTCGAGACCACGCCGTTGTTGATTGTCTCGCCGCCGATTGCCGTAGCTCCGGGGGAATGGATTTGTATTCGGGGAAAAGTAAAAATCCCCCGACCGATTACCGGCAGCGTGGATGGACTGATGATTGTCGATTCACTTGGCGGAGAAGCCCTGGCTGAACGCTTTGGCCAGACTAACGGCTGGGAAGAGTTTGTGCTCTATCGGATCGTTCCCGCTGAGATTTCTTCCCTGACGCTCACCTTTGCCCTGACCGGCGTGGGTGATGCCTGGATCGACGAAGTAAGCGTGCGGGGAATGGGCCGGCAAAATTTTTCAAACCTCCCTCTCCCCCCGGGAGAGGGCCGGGGTGAGGGTTCCATCAACCTCCCTCTCCCCCCGGGAGAGGGCCGGGGTGAGGGTGCATCTGCATCCCCGCCGACTCAACTTTCTCCTCTTGGCACCCCCGATGATTGGTCCGGTGTCACGCCCCCTTTCCAGCGGCGGTAGCTTATGTTTTGCTTGATAATCTTATAAACTATGCGGTACGGCGATTTTCGGCATGTTCTCTTACCGCACATCATTCCCATGCAGCGTTCCGCCACCCAATTACGCGCAGATGCATTGGCGATTTGGCGCGCCGGGGTGGCGGGTGTTCAGTCTGAACAATTGATGCAACAGCAGGTACGGGTGGAAAAACAGTGGTTGGTGCTGGACGAGTTTGAACTCGACCTGCGGACAATCAGGCGAATTGTGGTGGTGGGAGCGGGCAAGGCGGGAGCTGGCATGGCCGCGGGATTGGAAGCCGCGTTGGGGCCAAAGTTACTAGCGGAAAAGCAAGTGACCGGCTGGGTCAATGTCCCCGCCGACTGCGCGCGGCCTTTACAGCGAATTACGTTGCACCCCGCCCGCCCCGCCGGGGTCAATGAGCCAACCGCCGCGGGTGTGGCTGGTAGCGAACGGATTTTGCAACTTGTAAGTGGTTGTGGGGCGGAAGATTTATGCTTGGTCTTGCTTTCGGGCGGGGGGTCGGCGCTTTTACCCGCGCCGGTGGAGGGGATCACCCTGGAGGATAAACTTTCACTCACGCGTCAATTGAGCGCGGCGGGAGCAAATATCTATCAATTAAACACCGTCCGTAAACAACTCAGCCGGATCAAAGGGGGCGCTCTAGCCCGTGCGTGCCGCGCGGGCAGGATGGTCTCACTGATTATCTCCGATGTGATTGGCGATCCGCTGGATCTGATTGCCAGCGGCCCCACCGTCCCCGACACCAGCACGCCGCAAGAGGCCTGGGATATTTTGCAAAAATTTGGTGAAAAATTGGTTGCCGTGCCCGAGTCGGTCTGGCCGGTGTTACAAACCAAAATTGCCGCTGACGCTCATCACGCCCCGCCGGGGAAATTATCCAACAAGGGTTATCCCCACGTGGCGAACTTCATTTTGGCCAATCTGGCCACCGCCGTGGATTGCGCGGGGGTGGAGGCGGAACGACGCGGTTATTCTTATGCAATGCTCGCCGCAAAAATACTGGAAGGCGATGTTGAGAATATCGGTCGCGACTTGGCCCAAAAGGCTATGAAAATGAGCGTGCTGGATGGCCCCGATTGCTTGATCATGGGTGGGGAGGGGACGGTGCAACTGGTTGGTCCGTCCCTGCGGGGCAAAGGGGGGCGAAATCAACAAACCGTGTTGGCGGCCTGGTGCGAATTGGCGGAATTGTGCGGCCAGGGGGGGAAAAATCCCGCGGTCGACCTGGTCATTTTGTCCGGGGGTACCGATGGCGAGGATGGCCCAACCGACGCCGCCGGAGCGTGGCTGGACGAAGAGGTGGCGAACCGCGCGCGGCAGTTGGGACTGGACCCGGCGGCGGCCCTCGCGCGGAATGACGCGTATCCGCTGTTTGAACAAGCGGGAGGACTGCTCATCACCGGACCCACGCATACGAATGTCTGTGATTTGCGGGTGGTGGTGGTGAATCAGCTATAAATAGCACAAGTCGAATAATCAATTACACGTAACATAAAACATTTTTTGCAAAATATTTTGATCCAGCAAAAAAAACTCATTAAATTCTAAAATTTGTGGAATAAATTGGCTTTGCAATCGTTGCTAACTTGCGGCGACTTCCAATGACCACAAAATACCCCCTGTCTCTAGCTACAAACTTCCCCTCCCGGAGCGTAACCATGCTATGCCAACATTGCGGTGTCGAAGCCTCCACCAAATACGTGGCTTTTTATCAAAACATTGGCGCGCTGATCATGCGTTTTACCAAGTCCATCGAGGGGAATCTGTGCAAAAGCTGTATCCACAAACAGTATTGGTCGCTGACCGGCACCACCGCCATCCTAGGTTGGTGGGGGATGATTTCGCTGGTGGTGACGCCGTTCTTATTACTAAATAATACGGTGCGGTACCTCTTTTGCCTAACGATGGAACCGGTGGGTCCGGGCGCTTTGGCCCCCACCCTGACCGATGCGGCCGTGCAAAAGATTTTACCCCATACCGAGGAATTGTTTAACCGTATGGGCAATAAAGAGGAACTGCCACAAGTGCTCACCGCTATCGCCCAGCGGGCGGGGGTGACACCGGGCCAAGTCCTCTTATTTGTGCGGGCGGTGATCGAAGAGCAAGAAAAAGGGAGTTGATGGATGTTGGAATTTTCATATTTTTAGTCGGGAAACAGGTTCTGCGTTTGCTCCCCTTCTTTATGGCAGCCACACGAAAATTCAGAAGGCGGATTTCGATACTGCTTATGCCGATTTGCGGGAATTAAATTTGCAAGAAAGCGAAAAATCCCCTCATGCATGGCATTTCCCGATTCCGCCCGGTATCTTACGGGTAGCGGCACCCGGGGCCCAGGCGTGACTGTCACACTGGGCAAGCGCTGCTTACTCCTCTTCTGATGACGTTCATGTCACCCAACCAAATTTTGCAGTCCACGCTGGATATGAGCCTCTTTGTGCTCAACGCCTACTACGCCGATTTGACGGATGCGCAACTGCTGGAGCGACCCGGCGAGGGCTGCAACCCGCTCGCCTGGCAATTGGGCCACTTGATCAATTCCCAAAACAATCTGATCAATGACATCCGCCCCGGTGCGGGCATTGAATTGCCTGCGGGGTTTGCGGAGCAGCATTCGAAAGTGACAGCCGCCGATCCCTCCGCCAAATACCTAAGCAAGCAACAGTATCAAGACCTGTTTAGCCAGGTGAATGCCGCTGCGGCAAAGGTGCTGGCTTCACTCACTCCCACAGAGTTGGCGGGGCCGGGACCAGAACGATTCCGCCAGATGTTTCCCACGCTGGGCGAGTTTGCCGTGCTAATTGCCACGCATCCCATGATGCATGCCGGTCAGTTTGTCCCGGTGCGCCGCAAGCTGGGCAAGCCGGTGGTCATTTAGCCCGCAGCGTGATCTCAGCCCGCAGCGTCAGCAAGGGATATGGGTATTAGTATGCAGGGGAGCTAGGGTGCAGTTAAGCAGAGAGACCAGGGGAGTTAAAAGATACGAAATTTAACCGGAGGGTTTTTTATGACGCATTTTCTCAGCCGTGCTTTGGTAGTGGCGATATTCTGGGTTGGCTTCCATTGTGGGTCCGTCCTTGCCGCCGAACCAACCCCCGCGCCGCAACCTGGCAAGACCCTCAACATCTACTGGATCGACGTCGAGGGGGGCGCCGCCACGCTGATCGTCACCCCGGTCGGGGAGTCGGTGCTTATCGATAGCGGCAATCCCGGCCCACGGGACGCGGATCGTATCTTTCAGGTGGCGACCAAAGTGGCTGGCCTGCGCAAGCTGGACCACCTGGTCACCACGCACTACCATATCGATCATTTTGGCGGGGCGGCCCAATTGTCGCAGGTCCTGCCGATTGGCACGGTCCATGATAATGGTGAGTTTGCGGAATTGCGCGAACGGCCCAGCGACGAGTATTTGCGGTTTCCCTGTGAACGGCGGGTGCAGATTCAACCGGGAGGGGGAGTGGAATTACAATCTCCGGCAGACCAAACAGCCGTCAAATTGACCTGCCTGTGCGCCCGGCAGCGGGTGATCCAGCCACCGGCGAATGTCCGCCTGGCACGCAATCCCCTGACAGACGAGGCGGTCAAAAAACCGGCGGACACCTCGGATAACGCCAACAGTATTGTGCTTTTGCTTCAATTTGGCGATTTTCGCTTTTTTGACGGGGGAGACTTGACCTGGAACACGGAGGAAAAATTGGTCTGCCCGTTTAATCTGGTGGGTGAAGTCGACCTCTATCAGGCCAACCATCATGGGTTGGATGTCAGTAACAACCCTGTGTTGCTCAAATCGCTGCGCCCCCGCGTCGCGGTAATCAACAACGGCCCGACCAAGGGGTGCATGCCGCTGACCTATGGCACGCTCAGCCAGCTCGACAGCGTGCAGGCAATTTATCAACTGCACAAAAATGAACGTATGGGCGAGAAAGAAGGAAACACCGCGGGGGAATTTATTGCCAATGACAGCGGCGCTGCCTGCCAGGGAAATTATGTCCAGTGCACGGTCGCGGCGGACGGCAAATCCTACGTACTAAAAATCCCAGCCAAACAACACCAACAGCGATTTGACTGTAAAAGCGCTCTACCCTAAGAATTATGGTAGTTGGATAATGGATTTTGGTCAGTGGTTCAGCGTCGATGACGTTTCCACAGGCAAAACAAGGCTTGAGGTAGCCTCCTAGCTGACAATTTGCAATAATTCATTGAATATCGCAACAAATACCAAAAACCAGTTACCAAAAAACCACCCCCCCATGACCAAAAACACTTTCTGGCTACTGCTGGGCGTGACTTTGACCGTTTGTGCGGGAATTTTAGCCATGGAGACCTTGGGTCGGCCGCGCACAGTGCAACTGCAAATTGAAGGGTCGCACTGTGAAGGGTGCCTGATGAACGTGCGTAAGTCACTGTTAAACGTGCCGGGGGTCAAAATCGCCGAAGTAAAATTTGTGGAGGATGGAACTCCTCCAGCCGTTCCATCGGCGGGTTCCTCCGGGGATCAGGCTGGGAGCGGAGAGTCCCCCGCCATGGCGGACGTCCCGGCGGAAAAGGCTACGCCATCTGTCGAAGAACCCGCCACCCGCACAGCCGTGGCCACGTTGGAGGTGGACGGCTGGAACACGCCCTCACAAGCGGAGCTAATCAAAGCGGTAGAAGACGCTGGCAAACAGGGTCGGGTGCTTCCCTAATAACCTGCTGAAAAGCATTTTCCGACCCAAGATGCTCTGTATTTGACGAACCAAAAATACAGCTCGCTTTTTTACAATTAGTTTGATTTTAAACAGGCGGTAAAATTAACTTCGCGCGGCATGGAATTATTAGCGTCGCCGGATTTAACTGAACAGCAATTGAACCGCTTACCCGCACTAATCCTCGCTAATCTAGACAGTATTCTCCAACTAGTGGATCGTTCAGATGGATTACGACGGCCAGGGCATTCTGGATTAATGTCGATTAGCCAGGATGCGTATTTTAAATTTCTTCATCAAAAAAAACATCGTCCACCTCTTTCTGGCAGCCTGTTGAGCAAGCATTTACCGGCACAAAATGTTGTGAATTTGGCAAAGCTAAAATAATGAAGGGCTGTGCCCGCCGATTGATTTTCAACAGGCACTTAGCCCGGCGGAAGGTCGATCCCGTTATTTTTACGCTCTCTTTGCCACGCGTCGCCCCCCTATGGGCACGTGTGGGCCTGTACACTTCCCCGCAAATGTTGTAAAAGTAGGGGAGTGGGGAAAAAATCGCTGTATACTCGAATAATCGAGGGGCCGATGATTGTAAAAATTCTGCTCGAAAACTTTATGTCCCATGCGCGGACGGAGATGGAGCTTTGCCCCGGCCTGAATGTGCTGGTCGGCCCTAACAACTGCGGCAAAAGCGCGCTCGTCGCGGCGCTGCGCATACTGGCCCATAACGAAAACTCCACTTATGTGACGCGGCACGGGCAAAAGTTTTGTGGCGTGACCCTTACCACCAGCGACGGCCATACGATCCAATGGTCGCGAAAAAACTCTCCCAAATACAAAATCAACGGTCAGGATTTTGATCGGCTAAAATCCGGCGCTCCCCCGGAATTGCACTCGATCCTACGAATGCCGATCATCGAGTGTGAATCCGACGAATTTGACATCCACTTTGGAGAACAAAAAAAGCCAATTTTTTTGTTGGACAAGTCCCATACCAAACAAGCTCAGTTTTTTGCCAGTTCTTCCGACGCGTCCCAGTTGCTGCGGATGCAAAAGCGGCACAAGGATAAGGAATCCGACGCCCACAAACGCAAAGCCCGTTTGGAAGCTGAATCCCGGCAGTTGAGCAAAGAGCTGGAATCCCTGGGACCCGTGGTGGGAATCGCCGAGCAGTTTGCGCGCGTGACGGCTTGGCGAAATGAGTTGGCTCTGTTGGCCCAGCGGCATCAGGCCTGCGCGGCGGCCACCGCGGCCCTGGCCCGGCAACGCCGACAAGCGGAATATTACCGCCAGCAAACCACGATCTACGCTCCCCTGGCCCCTCCCCCCCTGCTCCACCCCGTTGAGCCTTTATCAAACCTCATCCTGGCTATCCGCGCTGGTCAGCGCGCGCGGGCGTATCGCCAGGGTCAATATGCCTGCCTACAAGCTCTGCCCGCGCCGCCCCAAATGAGGACCACGTCCGCGCTGGGGGATTTGTGCGCAAACTTACATGCCGTCCAGGCGAGTCAAGCCTGGGCCAGCGCGCAACTGCGGGCCTTGCGGCAGCTTTCCCGCGCGCCCCAATTAGCGGACACACACGCCCTGGCCACACAATTGCAATCGTTAAAAAGTGTCAAAGCAACTAAGCGGCGGCTGACCGGCGAAGTGGCGGTTTATCGCGCCCTAGTCCCCCCGCCGGAACAGCATGCCACAGCCAGGCTCGAAGAGAAATTAATACAATTGCGCCAGTCGCGGCGTGCCGCCCTGATGGCCGAGTCCCGTCGCGGGGTTGTGGCAAAAATCGTTCCCCCCGCGGAACCGGCGGCGGTGGGCGAAATTTCCACGTTCATCTGTCAATTGCGCAAAGCCCACGAGCAGCTCGCGCAGTCCCGGGCAAACGCGCACGCCGCCGAGCGACAACTTGCCCAGGCGGACCTGGCTATCCGCGCCCAACTGCGGGACAGGCGCTGTCCGACCTGCGGAGCGATGGTGGATGCCGCCACGTTTTTAGAACATGCGACGCCGCGCGGCGCGGGGGGGGACCATGCCTGACATCGCTTATGCGGGACTTTTGCTCATCGGCGACCCGCACCTGGAAGGACGCGTCCCCGGCTTTCGCATGGATGAGTATCCCACGGTCATCCTAGAAAAATTAAAATGGTGCCTGGATTACGCCCGCCGGGAATCCCTCCTCCCCGCGATGCTGGGGGACTTGTTTGACAAACCGCGCGATAATCCCAATTGGCTGGTCGCGCGGCTGTTGGACATTTTGCCGCCGAACCTATTGGGGATTTATGGCAACCACGATTGCAAGGATCCCGAGCTAAACGAACATGACACCCTCAGTATTTTGATTAAGGCGGGCCGCTATCGGCTTTTGGACGCGCAGCAACCCTGGCGTGGCGAAATCAATGGTCGAGAAGTGATCCTGGGTGGCAGCTCTTATCGGCAGCCTTTACCCACGGGTTATCCGCCGGTTACCGACCAGAGTGGGGCCCACCGCAAACAAACACTTTCCCCCGATAACGGCACTCCGGCCGCACCCTCTCGTGGTCGCAATCGCAAAGTCCCCGCGACCGTTGCCACCGAACCATTATTTAAAGAGGCCTGCTCCTCACGGCCGTTGGTGATTTGGCTGACCCACCATGACCTGACATTGCCGGGATACGACGATGGACGGCACAATTTGTGTGAATTGCCCGGGATTGACCTGGTGGTCAATGGCCATATTCACCGCAAATTCGCGGAGGTGGCGTGCGGGGGGACCGTCTGGTGCAATCCCGGCAACATCAGCCGCCGCGCGCGGAATGACGCCACTCGCCTGCATATTCCGGCGGCTTTACGCGTGGATGTGACCGTGGAGGGATTGCGGCGGCGGTGGATAGATATTCCCCACGCGGGATTTGACGATGTGTTTTATCCGGCAATCGTTGAAACCGAGGCAACCGGCGGGCCATCGGGATTTGTCGCGGGACTGGCCGAATTACAAGCCCGTCGGACTGCCAGCGGGGCCGGTTTGCATGAGTTTTTGCGGCTCAATATGGGAAATTTTGAGCCGGACATCGCGCAAGAGATTTGGACTTTAGCCCAAGAAACCACCACCTAAGGAGTCGAACATGAATACGGCGGAACCGCAATCGATTGAACAGCTAAAAGAATGGTATCTCAGGCTGGATAAACAAAAGACCGTGGCGGAAACCCAAGCTCAAGCCGCCGCCCAGCAATTGGAGCAATTGCAAGCAGCGGCCCGGAAAGAGTACGGCACGGACGATCTGGAACAACTGGAAGCCTTATTAGAAAAGATGAAAGCCGAAAATGAAGAAAAACGTGCGGCTTATCAGGCCACGTTAACCAGCATCGACTTGGAATTAGCCGCGGTGGAGCGGGAATTTGCCGCCAGTAAAGAAAACTCGCCGGGCGCAAAATAAGCTCGCGGAAAGCCTGTTTACAACCTTATTGCTGTTTTTGTGTGTGGACCTTATGACGTCATCTGATTTTTCCCCCCTGGACGAGCCTAGCCACCTGGGCCGCCGCGTGGAGCAACTTAACCTCGAGCGGGAATTGCGCGTGCGCCGGTCGCAGGAATTAGCCGTGGAATTCGCCGAACTTAATTATTATCTCGAGTTGGCTCCACGCGTGGGCCAGCAGCTTAATGAATTGGCAAAGAATTTATTTAACCAACTATTGGATGTCGTCACTAGCAAATTAACGCTGGCCCTGCAGGAAATCCTCGACCAACCGATCACGCTTAAAACCACGGTGGAGCAATCGCACAAGGCGGCTAGCGTGGAGTTTTATATCGAACGCAATGGCCAAAAAGAAGATATCATGGACGGCCAGGGAGGCTCCGTGGCAAATATCCTGAGCGTGGGCCTGCGCATGTTTGCCCTGGCGACGCAGGACCCGGCCCGACACCGGCCATTTTTGGTTTTGGATGAGCAGGATTGCTGGCTGCGGCCCGATCTGGTGCCCGGGTTGGTCAAGATGATTCGCGACGCGGGTAAAGCGTTGGGCTTTCAGGTGTTGATGATTAGCCACCACGATATTAGCGTGTTTGAGCGGTACGCCGACCGGATTTATCAATTACAGCCAAAGGGCGAAAATGGGGTGGAAGTCCGCTTGCACAACGCGTCCCCGGCGGTGGTAGATCAATTATGAATTAAGAATTGGATTCTAGTCATGCTTGCTTTCTCATCGTTACTTCTCACTTTCGGCGACGGGGGGCTCGCGGAGGCTCGATACCCGCCACCCTCCCGCCTCTCGTCTCCCGCCTCCCGCCTCTCGTCTCCCGTCTCCCGTCTCCCGTCTCCCGTCTCCCGTCTCCCGTCTCCCACCTCCCGCCTCCCGTCTCCCGTCTCCCGCCTCCCGTCTCCCGTCTCCCGTCTCCCGCTCCATTACTCTTGCCGCGCGAGCGCTTCATCCCGGTAAATTGCCGTAAAGATCTTTCCCGTCGCGGTCACATAGCCCCGGTACATGCCCGGACACAAAGCCGACATGGCAAACGCGCAGTTACCCCGCGGATCGAGCGCAATCAGCCCCCCCACGCCCCCCGCTTCATCCGGAAGACTGGCGATCGTGCCGCTGGCGGCGGTTGGGACATCCTGGCCGCCATACAGCATCCGGGCCGCCACGTCGTACGCCGCAACATGCCTGATAAATAGCTCCCCCGTCCCCGTACAACTCACGCCGCACGCCCGATCATCCGCGTATGTCCCCGCGCCAATCAGCGGGCTATCGCCAATCCGCCCCGGTAGCTTGTGGGTGTGGCCCCCGGTGGAAGTTCCCGCCGCCACCGTAGACGGGCCAAATGTTGTAGAATACGCATTCGCGGCAAATTCTTGATCAAGATCCTTTAGAACCCCGGGGCCTATCGCCGCGACCGCCCCCACCGTGCCAAACCGCGCGCTGGGTGGAGCATGCTCGGCGAAGAGCCGTTGTTGGTAGCGTTCGATTTGTTTCAGGCGATAAGGGGTCCAAAAGTAAATGTTCTCCACGCGTTCGATGCCATGCCGAGCGCGCACGTCTTCGCGCAAGACGTACGCCTCGGCCCCCGCACCAACCAGCAATACATGCCGCCGGTCGGGCATTTCCAGGACCGCGCGGGCAGCGGCGATGGGGTTTTTCAGGTGCTTGACGGCGGCCACGGCTCCGGCGGGTTTACGTGGATCGCGGCGGCCAAGGCCCGCCCACGGCATGGCGTCCGCCGGGGGATAGTGCCCGGTGGAGGGGTTGTCCGGGGGGTCCATGCGGCCTTGCATGATCGCGGCGTCCAGTTCAATTTCGCCATCGGTGTTAAAGGTTCCTCCCCGCCCCGCGTTAAACAGTTCGCAGTCCTCTAGCACGCGGATCGCGGCCTCGACCATGTCCAGGGTTGTGTTATCCGCGGCAAAGTCGCGTGGTTCCTGCTGAAGCCGATTTCGCAGGACGGCGTATCCCGCCGCCAGTGCCCGCGCGAGCTCCCGTTCGTAGTCTTGCCGGGTGTGGCCGTATTCGGCCATCTCAGCGCTGGACAAGACCCCCGCTCCGCCATGAATGGCCAACACGACCGGGTCAGTGGCGCGGGGGATGGGTGATTCGTGCGGAGTGTTTTGAGCCATGCGGATAAATTTTTGAACTACAGATTAAAGGCAGTGATTCCCAGTCTACCCACTCCCTCCCCCCCCGGAGTCCTCGCCGAGACCCGTCCCCCGCCACCCGCCTCTCGTCTTCCGCCTCACTCTCCGCCAGCCAGCTTTAGACGGGCGGTCATTTCCCGCCCTTCTCGAATAAAATTGATTGTAACTTCATCACCCGGTTTGTAATTTTCGATGGTTGACAAAAAATCATCCGCGGTGCGGACCGGTTTGTCATCGATCCCCACGATCAGATCGGCCTTGGACCGGTCGAGGGTTTCGGTCTCGTAAATAAACGGTCCCTGGCGTTTCTTTTCCCGCTTGATTTGAATCCCGCTCAGGCCGGCTTGGGCGGCGGGACCATTGGGGGCTAGCGTCGCCACCAGCAGACCTTTTTCGGTCTCAAAGACGCGGGTGATCCCGGTTTCGGGCCGGATGATTTTGCCATTGCGAATGAGTTGCGGCACGACCCGGGCGATCGTATTGACCGGAATGGCAAAACCCACACCGGCGTTCTGGCCGGTGCGGCTGGCAATGGCGGTATTCATGCCAATCATGCGGCCATGACTATCCAACAGCGGGCCGCCGGAGTTGCCGGGATTGATCGCGGCGTCGATTTGGATGATGGATTTGATGTTGCGGCCGTTGCGCGTGGGAATGGTGCGATTGAGGCTCGACACAATCCCGGTGGTTAAAGTCCGTTCCAGGCCAAAGGGATTTCCAATGGCCAAGACCCGCTGGCCGACGCGGAGGATCGCGGAATCCCCAAACACGATGGGAAAGAGCGATTTTTCCGGCGCGGCGATTCGAATCACCGCCATATCATTCGGCGGATCAATTCCCACCACTTCCGCCTCGTATGATTTGCCGTCGTACAAGGTGACTTCAATTTCACGGGCGCCGTCGATGACATGATAGTTGGTCAGGACGTGCCCCGCCTTATCCAGGACCGAGCCGCTCCCCGCCCCTTCCTGAAACGATTCGCCAAAAAACGCCCCCCGGTCGCTCACCACCTTGGTGCTGATATTTACCACGGTTTTGTTGGTGTTTTCATAAATGCGGATGTTCAATCGTTCTTCCTCGGACAGGCCCTCGTCCAGCGGCATGGGGGAGGATGTGGCGGCGGTAAATGTACCCCGCCCCAGCGGTTGGGAAGGGCGTTGTTCGGCCCGGGCTTGTCCCGGGGTGGTCGCTTCGGTCCAACCGCCGAGCAAGTATCCCGCGGCCAGTCCCAATGCAATTCCCATACAAATCCATAAGACCGGTCGCGAATGCAGGCTGGACTGTGCGGCTTGAGCGTGTGTCATGGGGAAGACTTTCTTAATAAACGAGAGACGGCTGTTTTCGACTTTAAGAAAACCGCCCCAGGCTCGTCAACGGAGGTTAGAAACGCTAGCAAAAAAACGTCAGCTCTTTCTGTAGTACGCCACAATTTGTGAACAGGTTTTCCCCACGGCCCGAAAAAGTCATTTTCCCCCGCCGATGCACATTTTTCCGCGTTTTTTGGCTTTCTCATTAGTTCTTGCTAGCCATGGCCCCGCGCAGCCCCGGGTATTCCAACATCAATCAGGTAAAATGGGACTTTTGCCAGAGAGTCAACGGGATAGGAACCCGCGCTGGCAAATTCGCTTTTTTTGCAAGGTTACAATCTACCGATGGATGCCGACACGGGAATGGCTGGACTGGCCGATCAAACGTCCCAAGTTTATTTACACCGCTGGAGCCGGTTGGTTAGCACCACCAACTGGGAAAAAGGGCGTATCATCCACGATTGGCGCGCCGCGCTAATCGGCGCCGAGGCCCCGGTCGAGGAATATTCTGACGAAGCTTGGGCCAGGCGCGTCGGTCAAGTCAGCGGTCAGCACGTGGGTCGGCTGCGTCGCTGTTACGAGCGTTTTCATCCTAGTTACGAGAGCTACGCGGGCCTATACTGGAGCCACTTTCAAGCGGCCCTGGACTGGGAGGACGCGGAATTATGGCTAGAGGGGGCGGTGCAAAACCAGTGGTCCGTCGCCCTGATGCGCCGCCAGCGGGGAATCACGCTGGGCGAAATCGCCGCGGACGCCGCTAGCGAAGAGAGCAACGGGGAACAGGGGACTGACGCCACGGCCAATCATTCCAGTGCTCCTTGGGATGAAGATGCGGAAGTTCCCGCCTCCGCTGGTCCGATTACTGGCGATTTAGCCTCCCAGCCGATCCGCCCAGGTAAAGACGCATCTGCGGCGGGGAGCGAACGATTGACGAGCGGGCCCCTCCCCGAAGGACCAGATTTTGGCCCGGAGGATTTTAGCGAAACGGGCGCCGGCGGCAGAAAGACAGAGCTGACAGATACCGCGGCTGATTCCGCTTTGACCATCGCGGCAAAGCAAGCGGCTCATCGTCCCTTTGCCGATTTGCCCACGCTTCCCGATGATCTGGCCGAGGCGTTTGAAAATCTTAAATTGGCAATCCTGCGGCACAAAACCCAGGACTGGCAATTTGTGCAACCTAGCGAGGTGCGGGCGCACCTGCGGGCGTTTGAGGATTTGCTAAGTTTGCCGGGGTAGATTCTTGGTGTATTGTGCTTGGTTCCGTTCTTGAACTCATCCAAGAATGGCAAGCGGAAAATCATTTTACAAATACCGCTCCAGATACCGCCGCGAGGCGGCGTCCATTTGCTTGAGATTTTTGACCAGGTACTGCACGCCAAAAGCGTCGGTCACCATGGCGCGCTGCGCGTCGATCCGCCGAACATGCTCATCGCTTTTTAGGACAAAGCGCGTGGGTCCGCGATCGGTTTCGACCTGCCATTCGCACGGTTCCGCCAGCCGCGAAACCGACACGACCCGCGTGATCCGGGGCAAGAAATCCCGCAGGGCCAGTTCTTCGGCCAACGGTTGCCGAATAGCCGCGGGGAGCGCGGTAAAATCCTCGATCCAACACACTTCGCGGCCGTCCGCGTCGACCAGGGCCACGCCGTATTCCGGCTGCGAAATCGGAAATCCGCGCACCGGGCGCACGTCGCCACACCCGCCCCCGTCGGCAAATTCGACGCGCAAATTGCCGTAAGCGTCGCGAACCACGGCGGTAATGTTGTGGCTGTTGTTCATAGCGGCAAAAACCCAAAACAGATTTTTCGACAGAAGAAAACGGAGAGAACGAAGTTCGATGGATACCACCTGTTAACAAACTTCGTTCCCTTCGTTAACTTGTGTAAATTCTAATTCATTCTTTTTCAACAGGAGGAAATAGAGGAAGCAGAGGAAAATGCATTTCACTCTTGCCTTGCTCCGCTACCTCTGCTGCCTCCTGTTCAATACATTTTAAAATTTCTTGTAGAACTAAAGAAACGATGTCGTTTATACCGCCATTCAGTTTCCTTCGATTCCTTTGGTACGACCCGATTTTGTGCTTTTTTTCTGTGTCTCGAATCGTGCATTTTTAACTTTGCAAGCCCAGCGTCTGCTGCATTTGTTGCTGGGCCATGACCAAATTATAATACGCCCCCCGCCGCGTCAGCAGTTGCTCGTGCGTGCCGATCTCGACGATGTTCCCCTTTTCGACCACGACCAGTCGATTCGCGCGGCGCAGCGTGCTTAGCCGATGGGCGATGGCGATGGTGGTACGCCCCTGGGTCAGGGTCTCGAGCGCTTGCTGGATCTGGCGTTCAGTCTCGGTATCGACGGCGCTGGTGGCCTCGTCCAATATCAGTAGCCGCGGATCGATCAATAGCGCCCGGGCGATGGAAATGCGCTGCCGTTCCCCGCCCGATAGCGATTGCCCCCGTTCCCCCACCAGCGAGTCATAACCATCACTCAGCCGCAGGATAAATTCATGGGCGTTGGCCAAGCGCGCGGCGGTGATGATTTCCGCACGGGTGGCATTGGGTTTGCCGTACGCGATATTTTCGGCAATCGTGCCATAAAACAAAAAGGGATCCTGCAGCACGATGCCAATATTATGCCGGTATTCGGCCACGGGAAAGGAACGCACATCATGGCCATCGATCAGGATTGCCCCCTCGGACACGTCATAAAAGCGGCAAATCAGATTAACCAGCGTGCTTTTACCCGCGCCGCTAGGACCGACCAGACCGATCATTTCCCCGGGTTCGATAGTCAGATTAATCCCGTGTAGCACTTCCCGCGTGCCATACTTAAACCGCACCTCGCGCAGCTCCACATGCCCCTGGAGGCGGCCCGGATGAACGGGGCGTAGCGGTTCCGCCACGCTGGGGACGCGGTCCAATATTTCAAAGATTCGCTGCGCCGAGGCACCCGCGCGCTGTACGGCGTTGACCATCATGATGATCGATTCGCTCCGGCCGTAAAAACCCAAAATATAGGTAATGAACGCCTGCAGGTCGCCATACGTCAATTCATGGCGAAAAATGAGCCACGCCCCCACCCCCCAGACGATAAACAGCCCAAACTGCGTGAGCAGTCGAACCAAAGGGCCAAAGAACGACCAGACCACATTGACCCGGTCGTTGGTGTCCAGCACTTGCTGATTGGCCGCGTCAAAGCGTTCCACCTCGCGCTGTTCCTGGGCAAACGCCTTGACCACGCGGATGCCGGGAATCGTATCCGCCAACACGCTGGTCATTTCTCCCCAGCTGACTCCCGATTGCCGAAAACCCCGCCGCAACTTGGCCCGCACGCTATGGGTTAACCAAATAATCAACGGAAACGGCAGCAATGTGACCAGGGCCAACTGCCAATTGAGCCACAGCAATATCCCCGCGGTCATGATGATGGCCAAAACATCGACAATAAAATCAACCAGATTCAACGATAAAAAATTGCAAATCCGGTCGGAATCACTGCCAATCCGCGCCATCAGGTCGCCCGTCCGCTTGCCCCCAAAAAACTCCACCGACAACGTCTGCAAGTGGGCAAACGTTCGCGATCGCATGTCCGCCGCCACGCGCTCACTCACCCAGACCAGGGTCCAGGTCCGTGCCCAGTCCAGCCCCCAGGCGACAACTCCGACCGCCGCCAACCCCCCCAGGCACCACCACAACAAGGCATAATTTGGCGGCGGGGGGCTGGGAACTTGTTGGGGGATCAGCACCTGATCAACCAGCACCCGCGTGATAAGAGGGGCTAATAGTCCAATCGCCGTGCTGGCCAGTGTCAGCGTCAGCCCCAAAATAATCATACCGCGGCGCGGTCGGGCAAATTTGAGCAGCCGCCAGAGGGACGAATAGGCCGAGGGAGGGGCCGCAGGCGCGCAGGCCGTACAGACACCGTTGGCACTGTTAATCATCGCCCCGCAACTGGGGCAGATGGTCGGCTGGGCGGTACGGGGGGCGGACCCATTGATGACCTCGCGTACCCGCTCCACAAACCGAATCGCGGCGGTCTGCTTGCCTACGGTAAAATACCAGGCGACTTGTCGTCCGGCGGGACTAAGCAATTCGAGCCGGCAAACGCTTTTTTGCTCGGTAAGCAATATTTGCAGTTCGGGCGGTAGCGCAAACTCTTGATTATTTTCCGCCTGCGACAAGCAGACGATCCGTCGAGGCGTCAGGACCAGCAGACTTGGGGCAAAGAGAAGAGCCGAGGTAAGATCAACTTCCAGCCAGGCCAGGATCGGTTCAGTCGGGTCCAAAGTCTCCCGCGCGGCCTTTTGCCACTCCATCGGCAGGTCAGAAAATTCGTATTGAATTGCCGCGGTCAAAAAAGTCACTTCCTCTGCCAAAGATCAAAGATGCTAAGCTACAAAGTGTAATCCAAAGCAAGAAATTTTCTATGCAATCAATTAGACGACAATCGACTAGCCCTAGTGTAGTCATTTTGACTAAATAATGAACTACGGCGGGTGCCTCAAAGTATAACAAGCCGGAGGAGTGAAAATCTGCAAAATGGCCTGATTTTTGCTGGTTTTTCCCGACGCCATGAATGGTTTAGGGCCTCTGGTTTGCAATTGGGTGGGGACTGCGAGTCGCGAATTGACCCGCCAATAAAGCCGGTTAGGATAATTACAACCTAAAAAATGGGGGTTTTGGGGTAAATGGCAAAACTTTGTGACGATTTTTTCCCCAATTGCTACACAATTTTTGCTATGTTTTCCCGCATTTACCGCTAAGCTTGCCCGACATTTGTTTTCACAGAGGTCACATCACGCCACAGGCTAAGAGTTGTCGATACTGGCGAATGTCCGTCACTTGGCAATCGTTATGACCGTTACATTCACTGCACTTGTCTGTTTGATCCTTCCATGGCACATGATTTTTAAAACTTTTACGTAGGATTCACCGTCGGATCGAAATAATGTGTACGTATGAATAGAACATGCCCGGTGAAAACTGATAAAGTATTCGCCGTGTTCCCCCTGTTTGGTTGCAATTGATCGTTACGCACCCCTTCACGACCAGCCCTTCTTCTGTGTTTGACACCGCCCAATTGTATGAAGATTTTGAAAATCCTGACGCTGCGAGGACCAAATTACTGGGCCAACTTTCCAGTATTAGAGGCGTGGATCGATCTGGAAAATTTGAAAGATCGCTCTTCGGAAGAGTTGCCCGGCTTTAATGAGCGGCTGACCTCTTGGCTGCCAACCATGATTGAGCACCGGTGCAGCATTGGGCATCGGGGGGGATTTTTTGAACGACTGCGGCGGGGTACCTACCTGGCGCACATCATGGAGCATGTCGCCTTAGAGCTGCAATCACTGGCGGGTTGCGAGGTGGGCTTTGGCCGCACGCGCGAGACCGCGACCGATGGCATTTACAAAGTCGCCCTGGAATATACGGAAGAATCCTTAGGAAAGGCGTCTATTTCAGCGGCAATTCGCGTCTGCCTGGCGGCGGTGCATGATACCACGGTCGATTTGACGGCGGAAATTTCGGAACTAGCCAAACTCTATCAAAATGCCCGTCTAGGCCCCAGTACTAATTCCATCGTACAGGCCGCGCAGCGCCGCGGTATACCCAGCCGCCGCCTAAACACCGGAAGCCTGGTCCAGTTGGGCTATGGGTCCAAACAACGGCGCATCCTGGCCGCGGAGACCGACCAAACCAGCGCTATCGCGGAATATATCGCCCAAGATAAAGACCTGACGCGTAGTTTGCTGGCGGCGGTGGGGGTGCCGGTCCCCGCGGGTCGTCCGGTGGAGTCGGGGGAAGACGCCGTCTCCGCGGCGGAGAATATTGGGTATCCGGTGGTGTGCAAGCCGCAACATGGCAACCAGGGGCGGGGCGTGGCGACCAACCTAAAAACTCGCGAGCAAGTCCTGGCCGCGTATGAAGCCGCGCGGCAAGAGGGACGCTCGATCATTGTCGAGAAGCACGCACCGGGAGAGGACTACCGCCTGTTGATTATTGGAGGCAAGCTGGTCGCCGCGGCAAAACGCGAACCAGCGATGGTGATTGGCGATGGTCGGCACACCATTAAAGAACTGATTCAAATCGCCAATCAAGATCCCCGCCGGGGGGAAGACCACGCCACCAGCCTGAGCAAAATTCCGCTGGACGCCATTTCGCTGGCGGTGGTAACCGACCAGGGGTACACGCCGCAATCGATTCCCGCGGCCGGCGCGCGGGTACTCATCCGTCGAAATGCCAACCTGAGCACCGGCGGGACCGCCGCGGATGTCACCGATCTGGTTCATCCCCAAATCATCGATCGCGCGCTGGAGGCGGCCCGCGTGATTGGCCTGGATATCGCCGGCGTGGATGTTGTGGCGGAAGACATCGGCCGCCCGCTCGAGGAACAAGCCGGGGTCGTGGTCGAGGTCAACGCCGCGCCAGGTTTGCGGATGCATCTGGAACCTTCCAGCGGCACGCCGCGCGATGTGGGGGCCGCCATTGTCGATACCATGTTTACCCCGGGCGACACCGGCCGCATCCCGGTCATCGCCATTACCGGCGTCAATGGCAAGACCACCACCACGCGGTTTATCGCCCATCTGGCCGCCGCCACCGGCGGATGCGTGGGCATGACCTGCACCGACGGCATTTATGTGCGGGGCAGGCGGATCGACACCGGCGATTGCAGCGGACCGACTAGCGCTCAGAATATTTTACTGAATCCTCAGGTGGACATTGCCGTGCTCGAGACCGCCCGCGGCGGCATTCTCCGCGCGGGACTGGGCTTTGACCGTTGTGATGTCGCCGTGGTCACCAACATTGGCGAAGGGGACCACCTGGGCCTGCATGATATTGACAGCCTGGAAAAACTGGCCCGGGTCAAACGAACGATCGTCGAGGCGGTCACTCCCCAGACGGGCCACGCGGTCCTGAATGCCGCCGATCCCTTGACGGTGGAAATGGCCGAGTATTGTCCCGGCGAAGTGATCTTTTTTGCGCGCGAGGCGCAGCATCCGGTCGTGGAGGCCCATTTGCAAAAAAAGGGCCGCGCCGTGGTAACGCGCCAGCGGTCCATTTATCTTTGCGATGGGCCGCGTGAACAAAAATTGTTGGATTTGGCCCGCGTGCCGCTGACGCATGGGGGGGTGGTCGGCTTTCAAGTGGAAAACACATTGGCCGCCGCCGCCGCGGCTTGGGCCTGCGGTTGGAACCTGAATGTAATTCGCCGCGGACTGGAAACTTTTGGAGCTGATATGACCAGCAGCCCGGGACGCTTTAATCTGTTGGACTACAACGGCGCCACGGTGATTGTGGACTATGGACACAATGTTTCCTCATTAAAAAGCATGCTGGAAACCCTGGACCAATTTCCCGCTTCCCGTCGGATCACGGTGTACACCGCCGCCGGCGACCGACGTGACGAGGACATGATTCGCCAGGCGGAACTGCTGGGGCATGCCTTTGACACGGTCATTTTATATGAGGACCATTATGTACGCGGACGGGAAGCGGGTGAAATCACGCGTTTGTTTCAACGTGGGTTAGCCCTTGGCTCTCGGGTAAGAGACATCCGCGAAATCAGGGGAGCGGTAACCGCGGTGGAGGCGGCCCTGGCCATGGCCCAGCCGGGAGATTTGTTGCTCATCCAGGCGGACACCATTGATGAGACCGTGGCCTTTATGCGCGAGAAATTGCTCGCTCCCCAACATGCCCGCGAGGTAGTTTGGCGGGACATCCAACCAGTGGGTGCAGAGCCGGGTGAGGTGGATTCCATGGAAGTAAACTCCGTGGGACAAAATTCCGGGAAACTGGCCCTGGTAAATACATACGGAAATATCCGCGAAACCGGGGGCGAGCGATTAGCCGGGATCGGGGCCGCAACGCAGGTAGATTCGGAATTATACGGCTCTGTGAATACGCTGCCCCACAGCCGCGCGGGGAATAATCCCGAACTATCCCCGGTGGTGGATTAATAACAATGCGAATTAACAATGTTGTCTGCTCACTCCGTGAGCAGAAATGCAAAGCGGTATTCATCTAGCAGCATTAACACTTGCCAGCAAATTTCTGGCAGCCCAAATTCATCACACAGAGTGTGAGGAGTACAATGTTGCCTGCTCACTCCGTGAGCAGAAATGCAAAGCGGTATTCATCTAGAAAAGTAAAAACTATTGCGCAGATAAATTTTAGATTCCAGCTGCGTACCTCAGTCGCTGTCTGCTAGCCGAAAGTATGTTACTTTTCATCCAAAGGCTAGTCACCTAGGGTTTATCCGCTTAGAAAGCGTTGTCATAACAAAAGCGATATCAGCTATCACAAATTATTGATACAGAAAGGTATTTCCATACGGTATCAGGCTCCCCAACTCCCTGCGGCTAACACAATTCACACCTATTTTTCGTATTTTAGAAATATCCGGAGGTACCTGCCTTGCGTAACATTGATCATCACTTATGATTTTTTTGTGGCGGTTCCGTTCTTGTCCCGCAATTCATGGATTTTTGATGTCTACAACTCTTCTCCGGCTTAAACTCTTTCTTGCAACCTTGCACGGTAAAATGCACTTGATACGCGCTTGTTTGGTTGGTGCGGGGATGATGGTTACCTGCGGGGAGATTAACTTTACCACCCCAAGCATGGCCGCCACCCCCCAGTGGTCCCAGTTTCGCGGACCGAACAACAGTGGCGTCGCCCTGGAGGCGCAACCACCGGTTAAGTTTGGGCCTGCACAAAATGTTCTTTACAAGGTGCCGCTCTCTACTGGCGCTTCTTCGCCATGTATTTATGGCGAGAGGATTTACGTCACCGCCTTTGATCAGGGCCAACTTTGGACGATCGCCCTGGATCGCGCCACCGGAAAAGAATTATGGCGCAAAGCGTCTCCGGCTGAAAAGCTCGAGGATTACAACCCGTTCGAGGGGAGTCCCGCCGCTTCCACCCCCGCGACCGACGGGGAGCATATCGTGTCGTATTTTGGCTCCAATGGGCTATTTTGTTACGATACGACCGGCAAGCTGTTGTGGAAGTTTCCTCTTCCCCCCGCCGAGGTGCTAGGGCGTTTTGGCAGCGGGGTTTCGCCGATTATTGCCGATGGCAAAGTGATTTTAGTGCGGGATGTGCTACAAACCCCCACGATTTACGCGCTGGATGTCAAAACCGGCAAACCGGTTTGGGATAAATCGCGCGAGGGACTGATCACGGCGTACAGCACACCGGTGATCTGGGAAAATAACGGCGTCAAGGAAGTGGTGACGGCGGGGATTGGCCGTTTGGTGGCATATGACCTGCGCGATGGTTCGGAGCGCTGGACCGTTCGCGAGCTCCCCAGCAATGTCTGCACCAGTCCGGTGGTGGCGGATGGATTGCTGCTCTTTGCCGGATGGTCCCCCGGCAGCCCGGACGATCCCACCGGAGCCATGCCCGCCTTTGCGGATATTCTCAAAGGAGCGGATAAGGATAGCGATGGCGCGCTCTCCCGTGCAGAAGCGGGCGCTAGCATGTTCGCCAAATTTTTTGACAATAACGATTACGACCGCGATGGACTGATCGAGGAACCGGAATACACGCAAATGATTGACTTTATGAAACAGGGAAAAAACGTCGCCCTGGCGATCAAACCGGGTGGAACCGGCGACATCACCCAGTCGCATGTTGTGTGGCGCCAGACAAAGAATCTGCCATACGTCCCCTCTCCAATTTATGTGAATGGGTTGATGTTTATCCTCAAGGACGGGGGAATTGCCCATGCGGTTGACGCAAAAACAGGCGAAATCAAAATCAAGCCCGAACGCGTCGGGGCCAATGGCAGTTACTACGCTTCCCCCGTGGCGGCGGGCAATCGTATTTACCTGTTCAATGTCGACGGCGTGGCGACGGTCGTGGAACTGGGGGAGAAATTTAGCAAATTGCACAGCGTGGAACTGGGGGAGCGAGTCAGCGCAACCCCGGCCATTGTGGACAATAAGCTGTACGTCCGCACGGCGGGACACTTGTATGCGTTTGGCACGGATGGACTATAGTTCGACTGTTGCCGACGTTTCCCAAGTGATGATTTCGCGGATAGCAAGCAAAAAATTGCTATACCACGTTGACCGCCAAGGGCACACTGGCAGGCAAGTTTTGTTCTTTAGCCGGTTTGTCGCATCCCATAACTCCCCGGCGCGAGAATCCACAATTTCGCGCTGGGGGATTTGCGAATTTGCGGGCGGATTACTCCTGAAACTCACCCAAAACCGGCTTGCCGTCGATTTCACCGATGACAGTCCCCGCAAATTCCGCCTTATAACCAATTCCCGGGTCCGTCCCGACAAATTTGGCCGCTTTGCCCTCGCACTCATCGACCGGGTACAGGGTGATGGTCATGGGCGCGACAACAGCGCTATCTGCTGTTTTGGTCTCTTTAGTGCATAAAGTCAATTCCTTGGCGGCAATTGTCAACGGGGATTTTTCATCGCTTCCCAGGATCAGCAGGGTGCATTCTTTTTTTTCGTGATCCACACTCAATTCCGCGTGGTGGCTCCCCAATTCAAACACGACTCCCCCCGTCGGTCCGGAACCGTGGTGATGTTCCTCCGAGGTGGAAGGAGCAGGGGCGGGGTTTGGTGGATCATTGGAATTTGCGCAACAACCGAATAGCACTATCAGCAGCAGCATATTGGCAAGCGCCGTTTTTAAATAAATCATGGCTATCAACCCATGTGAAAAAAACATTGGAAAAAGAACTTCAACCGAAATAACAGCATGCACAACTACCGATCCGAGAGTAAGGCTTCGGGGGAGTTGCTGTCGCGGACCAAGCGCTCGGCGTCTTGGCCGCTATATTTCCAAAAAAGCCCCGGGTGCAGCAAAAATTCGCAAAAGGTGGAGGTAATCAATCCGCCCAGGATGACCGTCGCCACGGGATAAAGAATTTCCAGGCCGGGTTTTTTGCCCCCCCAGGACGATTGGCACCAGGCCGATCCCCGCGGTAAGGGCGGTCATCAAGACCGGAGCCAGACGCTCCAAACTGCCCCGCAGCACTGTCGCTTCCGAAAATTCCGCTGCTTCTTCCCGCATCAAATGAAAATAATGGGTGACTAACAAAATGCCATTACGCACGGCGATCCCCCCTAGTGAAACAAATCCCACCAAACTCGCGACGGACAAGGTCTGCCCGCTAAGGACCAGTGCCCAGACTCCCCCGATGAACGCCGTGGGAATGGCGTTAAGAATTTGCAATGTAATTCGGAATGATGGATAAAGCAGCATCAGCACCATGAAGATACCCGCGAGCGACACTACCGCCAGTCCGGTAATCATCAATGTCGCCGATCGCTGCGCTTCAAATTGGCCCCCGAATTCGAGGAAGTACCCTTCCGGCAATGGTACTTGTTGCCGCACGACACGTTCAATTTCGGCGACAGCTCCGGCCAAGTCACGCCCCGTCACATTACAGCGAATGACTTGCTTGCGGCGGGCGTTTTCGCGATTGACCAGATTGGGTCCGCTGGCCGCCGCGGGAAAATCCGCCAGGTCCTTGAGCCGCACTTGGCCGCGTCCGTTGGGCAATTCGATTCTCAAATCCTGAAGAAAATTCGGATCCGAGCGAAACTGCTCGCGCAGCTTTAAGACCAAATCAAACCGTCGTTGTCCTTCTAATATCTTAGAAACCGCCTCTCCCTTTAACGCGGTCTGCACAAAATTAGCGACATACTCCCGGCTTACCCCATGCAACGCCAATTCACTTGGCCTGAGGACCACGTGCAGTTCGTCAACTCGCTCTTGGGGATCCACAATCGGCGGCGTCACGCCCCGCACCGCGGTGAGCACCGTCCGCACGTCCGTGGCGAGCTGCCGCAATTTATCCAAATCGTCGCCATAGATTTTGACGGCGACCTGGGCATTGACCCCCGAGAGCATGTGGCTGATCAAGTGCGAGAGGGGTTGCTCGGCGTCAATTTCCACGCCGGGTACCTCGGCGCGCAACTCCGTCCTGATGTGTCGTAAAAATTCATCGCGATTAATCGCGGCGGCCGGATTCATCGTAAGAATATATTCACTTATGTTAACTGGTTCCGCGTGTTCATCCAGTTCCGCGCGACCCGTGCGGCGCACAAAATGCAGGATGGGAGCCTCTGGCCGGTTAGGAGATTTTTGCAGCGTTAGCAGTTTGCGATCAATAATCGCGGAAACTTCATTAGAGGCGGTCAAGGATGACCCGCCCGGAAGCGCGACATTGATCTGAACGCTTCCCTCATCGAATTTTGGCAAAAAATCCCCTCCCAGGCGGGATAATTGCCACGCGCTGATCCCCACCAGCGCCCACGTTAGCGCCAGCAGCTTGCCGGGGTGCCGCAAGCTGAAACAAATCAAAGGGCTAGCTCCCGCTTTGAGCCAGCTCAATAACAAACCATCCCCGCGGTGATGGGTGGCGGCAGAGCCGGCCAGCAGGTAATAAGACAATACGGGGGTGACGGTCAGCGAAACCAGGAGGGAGGCTAAAATAGAGACGATATAAGCGATACCGAGCGGCGTGAATAACCGTCCCTCGACTCCTGATAAGGCGAATAGCGGTAAAAATGCCAAGATGACGACCGCCGTGCCAAACACAATGGCGGAGCGAATTTCCCGACTGGCCTCATACACCACCACGATGCCGGGCCGCGGATTTTCCGCCGCGTCATTTTCAGAAAGCCGGCGATAGATGTTTTCCACATCCACGATGGCGTCGTCCACTAGTTCGCCCATGGCGACCGCGATTCCCCCCAGGGTCATCACGTTGATGGATAATTCCGTCCCCATCAAGATGCCGATCGCGCTAAAGACGATGGCCGTGATGAGTAGGGACAAGGGAATCGCCGTTAAAGTGATAAATGTCGTGCGCAAATTCAGCAAAAACAAGAATAGCACGATGACCACCAGCGCGGCCCCGATCAGCATCGCTTCCTCGACATAGTAAATTCCTCGATCGATAAAAGTCTTTAATTGGAATAAATCCAAATTAACGACGATATCGGCGGGCAGCGTGGATTCCAGTTCCCGCAGGGCATTTTTAACCTGGTCCGTCAGGCGACGGGTGTCGGCGTGGGGCTGTTTGACGATGGTGACCACCACGCCGGCATATCCGTCAATGCCGGCGTCGCCCCGTTTGGGGGCGGGCCCCTCCTGCACCTCGGCGACGTTTCGCAGCAATAGCGTTCGACCGGAGTTGACCTTGATCGGAATTTCCAACAGATCGGCGATGACCTGGGGTGGCTGCGGACCCAGCCGCCCAATAATTCGCACGGGGCGTTCCGTCTGGCCTTCTTCCAAAAATCCACCGCTTGTATTAAGGTTATTAGCCTTGAGGGCGGTCTCGATCTCCGTCAAGGAGACATTGTATTCCCGCAACTTTCCCGGATCGACTAAAACCTGATATTGCTTGACGTCACCCCCCATGATGATCACTTCCGCGATTCCCGGCAGCTTGAGCAAGCGGGGACGCAGGACCCAATCGGCAAATGACCGCAATTCCATGCGCCCTTTGAGTGGCGAGGGAAAAGTGACCGTGTGCGCCGTTTCATTAATCTGAAATGTCGCGGTGGATCCCTGGGCGTTCTCGGACCAAATCGCATCGGAAATTGCTTGTTTTTCCCAGTTTTCCGGAGCGTTTCGCGGTATGGTTTGCCAAACCCGCAGTTCGGGTTTTCCCTCTTTTACGGTACGCTCGGCCATTAGCCCGGCTGGCAAAAGCGGTGCCAGTTCGCCTCCCCTGGGACCCGGTCGGCGATGCAACCCGACATGCAGGATTTGGCCCATGATCGAGGCCGGGGGGGTCATTTGGGGTCGAATTCCCGGCGGCAGTGAGACCACCGCCAGGCGTTCCATGACCACTTGGCGGGCGTGGCGAATTTCCGTCCGCCAGTCGAATTCGATATAGACCACGTTCATTCCCTGGCTGGACTGGCTGCGAACCGCCTCAACCCCTGCTGCCCCCAAGAGCGCGGTCTCTAGCGGCGCGGTTACCAGTGTTTCGACTTCCTCTGGCGACAGTCCGGGACACTCGGTCAAAATAACCACGCGCGGGCGATCCAGATCGGGAAACACGTCGATTGGCATCACGGTCGTTAAGTAACCGCCATAAACCAGCACGAGCAGGCACGCGGCCAAAACCAATCCACGATAGCGCAGCGCCTGGCGAATCACCGCATTTAACATAATGTCACCTACTGTTTTCCTTCGTCTTCATTTTTATGCAGGCTGCCGTCGGCATGGATGTGATAGCCCTTGGGGATCTCGGAGGACCCTCCTTTTGCCTGTCGATTGAGCTGCGCCGCGGCCACCTGCACAATCGCCGCGAGAGTAATCACTTGTTCTCCCTTGACGTATGTTGCCAAAGCGCCGTTGTTGTCAATCACCACTTGCTGTTGATCACGATGCAATACATGCACGCTTTTTCGCTCAAACGTGTTGGCGTTTTGGGTAAAGACATAAGCTTCTGGTCCATCAAAGACGACCGCTTCGGCGGGTAGCACAAACACGTTTTGCAATTTCTCCACCTGAAGCTTTACCAGTACTTTTTGACCTGGGCGAAATCTCCAGAGCAGGCGGGGCATCTCCCCCTGGAGAATCGTCTTGGATTGATTCTCGAGGGGAATCAAAAATGAAAACGTCCGGGAGTCGGCGTCAATCGTATTTGCCAAATAACTGATTCGAGGCGTTTGGTCCAACCGGGGCCATTCGGCCTCTGGATCTTCTTGAAAATCGATCTCCACCGGCCAGCCCCGCTCGACATTTCTTTCCAGGATGGCTGTTTCATCGCGAAATGCCCGCCCCTCAATGGCCAATAACCGATGATTTGATAGGTGGCATAACGCCTGCCCAGCCGCAACTTGCTGGCCTAGCTCCACCCGTAGTTCCTGCACCTCGTACGCCCAGTTCGTATCGTTGGGCCTGTTTTGATCTGGTTCTGGGGCTGAATTTTGGCTTAAAGGGGGAGCGTCTTTCGCGGTTTCCGTCGGTGAAAGGGTGGCTGGTTCGGGGACTAAGATGGAAATCTCGTTCAGTAATTTACCTTGGGTAATGCCGACAATTTGATCGGGCGTAAACCCGCGATTCAAAAGCTCGAGCCGGTAAGCCGTGGCCGCTGTCTTCAACCTGGCAATTTCGTTCTCCACCTCAATCAATTTAGCCTGCGAAATACCCATTCCGCCCGCGGCCAACCGCTTTTGTCGGGCAACGGCTAATTCAATTTCCTGGCTAACCTTAAATAGTTCCGACTGTGTTTCCTGCAAAGATTCGCTAGCCAACCGGAGTGTCATTAACACATCACCCTGGCGGACGGTATCGCCGGGAAAATGCGCGATGCGACTGACAATGCCGGCTCCCGGCGCGACAATTTCGCGGTCGCTTACTCCAGGTCGATCCACGATCATGCCGGGAATGGAAATCGTTTTCCAATAAGACCCTGCCACCAGACGGTTAGTGGTTATCTGGAGATTTTTTTGCGCTTGGTCCCCGACGATAAATTTAGCAATCGCCGGGGAAGCTTTCGCCATCGAATCACTGGCCGGGCCAACGCTTTCTTTGGCCGTTGGCGGCAACCACTCTGCCTGATAAAAATACCCGGCGATTCCAATCCCCGACAGCAGGCTGGCAATCAGCAACATTCGCCAATAGTAATAAGATGGATTCATCGATCTTTCGCGGTGAAGCGGAAAAGTAACCTGAATTGAAACAACCTGTGCTGTCCGTCCGAAATGCTTTCAAGAGTAAAACGCGATACGAGCGTTCGAGTATTGCAAAAATCGCTTGCCAGCGCCGCGCGAACCCAATTTCCCTGCGACCGCCATCGAGCCTAAGAAATCATGGGTCTTCTGTTTTAGCGACGTTTTTTCTGCGGAATTACAAAATAAATCGCTAGCCAACGGCGGGAGCGGCCGTAAGCATGGATTTGCGTCCCGCGGCTGATCAGTCCCACTTAAGCCGGTTGCTTTGACAGCACAGAGGCCAGTATTTTACCCCGGGACATATGTGCAAAACGCCAACTCCACCAGGCTATGGCATAGCCGGGACTAAATGCGGAGAGACCGCAATTCTAAGAAGCGCGCGCAGTGAGGCGCGCAAAGTTTATTCGTAGAGACGATATCGAAAATCAATGGTTGGCCAGGGGCAATGCTGGGAAAACCACCCCGGCAGGCAACGTCCATGCTAATGGCACGGGATAAAACATCATCAATCCCCTTTACTTTGGCCGTCGGACGGCAGAGCGAATTGATTGGAAAATAAATCGCGTCATCATCATGGCACAAAAAATGATCCAATTCGGCGAGAGCAGCCGATCGCTCATCAGCCAGCATGCTATCTGTGGATTCGTCATCAACGGCAAACGTTGATTGCGAACTGGAATTGTGTTGCCGGGTTCCCCGCCTGCCAAAATCATGCTGATGCCCATGCTCCCGTTCGTGGGCGTGCCAATCTCCCATCAGCCAAGAAAGATGAATATGCGGTGCCTGATGCGCGGTCGAGTCAGGCAGGCCCCCGTGGATGTGGGCGGACTGGACCAATTGACCACAGAGGAACCCGATCCAGGCGAGAATAGCTAACAATCTAATGATCATAAATTGGGCTTTACTTTTTTCCTGCTTGCGGATTTTCCAAGTTCCGCTGATTAAAAAAGCATTTCTTCCGCCATGCCAGCAAATGTTTGAACTCACATTCTAGTATCACTGTTTTTTAGTGTTTAATCTACGTCATTTTACTGACAACCCGCGTTTCTCGTCTTTTTGAATTATTAATATTGACTTTTCCCCTCACGGGGGTTGGCATGAAACAGCCATCCATCAAAACAGAGGGCTACTCGCAAAAAAGATAAATCATTAAATCCAAATGCATTTTAAGAATCTTTAAAACAGTAAAATAGCATAATCCACAAGCCAGTATTGGCTACCGTCTAGGCCCGCCAAACATACGTTACTAATAAAAAAGCCAAGCATTTCTCACAATTCGTGCGCCCAATTGAGGACATTTTTGTACTTTTTGTTTACGCTAGCTGAAGTGAATTTCACTTGTGATGTGGGAGTAGCTAGTGGAAACGCAAGGCAAGAATGGGCCTTGGCTTTGATAGAAATGACTCTGTTCAACAGTTCATTCTGGATTAGTCGGCATAGCCCCATATTTGCCTCATCGGGCCTTTTTTTGACAATTCTGGGGATTTATGTCATCGAATCATTGGGGACGCGGACTGGCGGCATCGGTCATTTCTTTTGCAATTGCTTGCATTGGTCAATTTCCCGCTTACGGCCAGGACCTGCTGAACGATAACATCCCTTTTGCCGCTTATAATTTGAAATTGCGCCCCTATGTGACCATGCCCAATGGGCAGCGGAACATCATCTCCATGACGACGCGGCCGGACGATGACCGGTTGTATGTTACCACCCAAGAAGGCAAGATCTTTGCCGTGGAAGAAAACGCCCAGGGTCAGACGCAACTGGTCGAGTGGTTCAACATGCGGGCCGCGGTGCAGGCGGCCACGGGCCGGGACCTGAATTACCAAAATTTTGCGCATGGAGGCTTGCGGAATGTCTCTTTTCACCCAGAATTTGCAACCAACGGCAAGTTTTATACCTCCGCCATGGAAAACCGTCCCGCCAACACCGCCGGACATAACTATCTGGGCAATAGCGTCAGCAATGTCGCCGCCGATAGCGCAGTGGTGGAATGGACCTACAACCACCAAACAGGCCAGGTTGTCACCAATAGCTACCGCGAGTTGTTTCGCGTGAACATGCCGGTCTATGACCACCCGGTCAAGCAGATGAAGTTTAACAAGCATGCCGTGCCGGGGGATGAGGATTACGGCAAGTTGTATATCACCCATGGCGATGCCAGCGTCCAGTCGGCCACGGCGGGAGGGGGCCAAAACCGCAACGACGCCCTGGGGAAGGTCCTGCGGATTGACCCGCTACAGGCCGGCAACCAGCGCTACACCACGCCGGGGAATCCTTTTAATAATGATCCAAGTACCCTGGACGAAATTTACGCCCTCGGCTTTCGCAATCCGCATAATTTGGCCTTTGCCAAGGATGCCACCAATCAATCCAAACTGATCGTAGTCGATATCGGCCGCGATAATATGGAAGAGGTCAACCTGATCGAAGCTGGGGGGAATTATGGCTGGTCCAATCGCGAAGGGACGTTTGTCCATCTGCCGGGCGGGGGGTACATCAATGGCGTCGCCCCGCTCCCCGCTAATGAGGCCAGCCTGGGCTATATTTATCCCGCGGCGCAGTTTGACCACGACGCCATCACCGGCCAGGGATTTGTGGGCGTGGCGGTCGCTGGCTCGCACGTGATTGCCAACGGCAGCGATCCCAATCTGCAGGGGCAGTACATCTTTGGCGATTTTGGCCAAACGGGCAAAATTTACACCGCCAAGTTTGACGACATGCTGGACGCCGTGACCAAGCTGGACCCGCTGGATCCCACGCGGGACCATCCCTCGGAACTGACCCAAGCGCCGATTAGCCAATTGCGGTTGGAATTTGACCATGACAACAATCCCCTGACCCCGGCGCTGCTGCACGACACATTCACGTCGTTGATTGGAAACTCTCGCACTGATTTGCGGTTTGGCGAAGGGGACGCGGGGGAATTGTATTTGTCCAGCAAGCGGAATGGCACGATCTATCTGGCGACCAACACGGTGCCGGAACCTTCGGCGCTGGCGCTGGTTGCTTTCGCGTTGTGTGCAGGAACTGTTGCCCGAAAATCCTGGTTAAAAAAGTAGGTCCTGTCCGCCGGACTGGACTTCTGCAATTGGAAATTATGGTAGCTCCCACATCTATTAGGGCTTGAGTGTGCGGGCAATTTCCAAATGCTTCTCACTATCCATGGTTTGCTCGCCCAACCATCACACATTCTTTTTATCGCGCTACGCACCAAGGGGGCAGAATTTACTAGCGCACAGCTTACTATGGGCTATCTGTTTTCCCGCTGGCTGTCAATTTCGGCCAGCATGTCCCGCACTTGCAGGCAGTCTTTTACGCCCGGAATTGACAAATTGTCATTTCGACCGGTGGTTGACATTTGCAGCGACTCGATCTGAAACAGTCGCATAAAGTAGCTTTGAGAGACGGTGTAATCCACAATCGAGCGAAAATGCAATTTGCGGTCGGTGAAAATTTCCGAGTGTTGGCGAATGCGCAAGAATGCTCCTTCCACCGTGAGGGACAGAGTGTAGGCGTAGCGCGCGCAATAAAAATACACACATCCAAAGTACCCACTTAAGGCGATTAACAGTGATATACCCACCCCTGTGCCGATGCACCTCAGCACAAAGAGTAGGGTGTCGAAGTTGAACTCGCCGGTTCGTTCAAGCGTTTTGATACTGCTGGTAAAGCCTATCAAAGCGCCAAAGATCAACAGCGGAGTGAAATAGAATAAATATTTTACACGCAGATACTTTCTCAAACGGTCGCGATCAATTTCAATCGTCAGGTTTTCCGGATACGGGATGTCAGTTTGAGTGTTCATGTTTTTACAAGTGTTGTTCCGATCAAAAGCAAATGGCTTTCCCGTGTATTCGCGGAATTTCTTCAAATATTTCGACAATTCCAACCCTCGGTTTTCGTTTTAACCGTAACAACGCATTTTTAACGGCTCTTTCGTCGCAAATCGTAGTTCAGCCAAGGCTCCCTTGTCTCTCCCGCAAGGCCGCGGCACAATGAGTTTTTCTGGGGAGGTATTCTCCCGGTCATTTCCCGCTGGGCTATCCTTTGACTTTCGCGTGTGCCTGATGAACAATTTACCCGTGCGGCTTTTCCTGGCTTGCGTCGGCTTGTTGGGCGGGAGTCTCTGCCTGTGGGGCGCCGATGACGTGTTGACCCGCACGTATCCCGGGTCCGACAAACCGGGGGAACTGACCTGCGAGGCCAACTATTACCTCTGGCTGCCGCCAAACGCCAAAACGATTCGCGGGATCATCGTTCATCAGCATGGCTGCGGCGACGGGGCGGAACGGGGCTGTCTCGAAGCCGCCCGCGATCAACACTGGCGGGCACTTGCCGCCAAGTGGGACTGCGCGCTCCTGGGTACGTCCTATCGCGCGGGGGACGCCAACTGCGCCGCCTGGTCCGACCCGGCCCGCGGCTCGCAGGCGCGATTTTTACAGGCACTAAGCGACTTTGCCGCCAATACCAAACATCCGGAACTGGCCACGGCCCCCTGGTGTCTGTGGGGGCATAGTGGCGGAGCATGGTGGGCCAGCAATATGCTAGCGCGGCAGCCAGAGCGGTGCGTGGCCGTCTGGCTGCGCAGCGGGAGCGCTTTTGGCCCGCCACGGGAGGACAAGCAGCAAGCCCCGGCCGTGCCGGAGGCCGCCTACCGCGTGCCCGTGATGTGCAATCCGGGTGAAAAGGAACGCAACGACGAACGATTTCATAATGCTTACAATGCAAATGCGTTTATGTTTGTCGAATGGCGAAAACAAGGGGCGCTGATCGGCTTTGCCGCGGAGCCAAATTGCAACCACGAGTGCGGCCAGTCCCGGTACCTGGCCATTCCCTGGTTCGACGCGATCCTGGCCGCCCGGTTGCCAGATAAACCAACCGAGCCGCTGAAAACGATCGCCGAGCATACTGGCTGGTTAGCCCCTTTCGGTAGTTGCATTGCGGTTCCCCCCGACAAGTACACCGGGGATATGGCGCATTCGATATGGCTCCCAAATTCCGCCATCGCCCAAAAGTGGTGCGAATATGTGCAAAGCGGGTCGGTCAGCGACACCACTCCGCCACCGCCTCCGGCCAATGTCAAGCTGGCCGGGAAATTACTTTCCTGGCGGGCGGACGCCGACCTGGATAGCGGCTTGCGGGGATTTAGTATCTTGCAAAATGGAAAGGAAATCGCCCGTCTGCCTGAAAAGCAAGAGTCAACCACCCTCTTTCAAGGATTGACCTATCACGACACACCCCTGCAGCCCTGTCCCGTCATGGAATACACCCTGGCGGATCCCACGGGTGAAATCCGCCTGATCAGCCACAACACCGTCGGCCTAGCGTCAGAACCAAGCTTGCCCGCCCTACGGGACTAGGGTGGCTGATGACGGATACAACAGGCGGGAGAAGACAGGTGGGAGGCGGGACAAGCAATGGACAGAAATTTCACCATTTTTCGCTGCAAATTCCCCACGACCAATTCACGTCAAATTCCGAATGCAAAACCATTGCGGATGTACCGTAAACTCTTAAAATTCGCTCAACTCCTCCAATTTAGCTGAACTTTTTGCCTAATTTGGGCGACTCAGGTTGTCAGGCCCGTCTTGCACAGGTAACAATGAATGAACCTGCGGCGGTATTTGCCAGCTCCCACTTTTAGCCCCCTTCGAGGGTTTCGTTTTATGTTGCATCGACGTCAATTGTTGCAAAATACGTTAGGCGCGTTGGCCGCGGTTTCCGCCAGCGGCTTGGTGGGGGGATTGCCGACTGCTTCGGCCTACGACGAAAAGCAATACGAACGAATCGTGAATGGCGGGTGTGACTGGATCGCCAAAACCCAAAGTAACTCCGGGGGCTGGACCGGTGCCCAAAGTTCTTACCCCACGGCCATGACCGCGCTCGCCGGAATGGCCCTTATTTGCCACGGCTCCACCACCACCCAGGGGAAATACTCCGGCGCCTTGCGCAAATGCGTGGATTACCTTTGTGCCAAGTCCCGCTCCAATGGGCTGATCGGCGATCCCAAATCCGACGACCGCTACACCTATGGGCATGGCTACGCGATGATGTTTCTCTCCCAAGTCCTCGGGGAGGAAGAAGACATTCAACGCCGCCAGGAATTGACCGAAGTGCTAAAGGCTTCCGTCAAGTTTTGCATTCAGGCGCAGACCTCTTCTGGCGGCTGGGGGTATGTGAGCGCCAAAGAGGGGGGGGACTTTGACGAAGGCTCCACCACCATCACCCAGGTGCAGGGGTTGCGCGGCTGCCGGAACGCGGGAATTCCCGTGCCCAAGGAAGCGATCGACAAGGCGATCAAATACATTCAAAAGTGTACCTTGTCGGACGGGGGGGTACAGTACAGCGCCAAGACCGGCGGCGGGGGGCGGCCCCCGATCTCGGCGGCGGCGATTGCGTGCCTGTACAATGCCGGTGATTATGACGACAAGCTGGTCCCCAAGATGCTAGAGTATGTGAAAAAGCATTATCAAAGCGTGGGGAGCGATAACGACGGGCACTGGCATTACGCCCATTATTACTACGCGCAGGTTGTTTATCGCGAAGGGGGTAAGCTATGGCAGGAATACCGCGATAAGATGTACGTGCGGCTGATGAACGAGGCCAAGTCCGACGGCAAGGTGCATTACTGGGACCAGGGGTATATTGGCCCGATCTATACGACTTCGATCAACCTGACGATCTTGCAACTGGAAAAGGCGTACTTGCCGCTATATCAGCGGTAGGGAGAGTCAATTAAGAATTACGAATGAAGAATAGGGTGCCAAAATTTATTCTGTATTCAATATTTTTTGGTACCTGTCATTTACAATGCATCGGCACTTCATTGCTAGGTCACATTGCCAGCAAAACAAACGGCGGGGAAGCGAACTTCCCCGCCGCTTTGTATTTTTAACTAGATGACTGGCAGCCGCGGCACAGACTAAAATCCCTTGGCGATCACATGCTTGAGCAGGTCGCACACGCGCAGGCTATAGCCCCATTCGTTGTCGTACCAACTAACCAGTTTAAAGAACTTCTTGTTCAGTTCGATCCCCGAACCCGCGTCAAAGATCGAGCTAGCCGCGCAGTGAATAAAATCGCTGCTCACGACTTCGTCGGTGGTGTGGTACAAAATCCCATTGAGATAGGTTTCACTCGCTTTCTTCATCGCGGCGGAAATCTCGGCGTAGCTGGTCTCTTTGACCGTCTTTACCGTCAAGTCCACCACCGATACCGTGGGGGTCGGCACGCGAAACGCCATCCCCGTGAGCTTGCCTTTGACCTCTGGACAAACCAGGGCCACGGCTTTGGCGGCGCCTGTGGTGCTAGGAATGATATTCTGGGCGGCGGCACGTCCCCCCTTCCAATCCTTTTTGCTGGGGCCGTCCACGGTTTTTTGCGTGGCGGTGTAGCTGTGGACCGTAGTCATCAGCCCTTCGTCAATGCCAAAACCTTCTTTAAGTAGCACATGCACCAGGGGCGCCAGGCAATTCGTGGTGCAACTGGCGTTGCTGATGATATTGTGTGACTTGGGGTCGTATTTGTCATGATTGACCCCCATCACCACCGTGATGTCCTCGTTCTTGGCCGGGGCGGAGATAATGACTTTCTTGGCTCCGGCGGTGATGTGCCCTTTGGCTTTTTCCGCCTCGGTAAATAAGCCCGTCGATTCGATGACGATGTCCACGCCCATGGCCTTCCAGGGCAATTCGGCGGGGGATTTGGCGCTAACGACATGCATGTCGTCGCCGTTGACGGTCAAGACATCGTCATCGGCCTTATCGGGGGATGATTTGCGGGAGGTTATTTCTCCCTTGAATTGCCCTTGGGTGGTGTCGTATTTGACCAGATAGCCCAGGTTATCCGCGGGGACAATATCACCCACGGCGACTACATCAATATCCTTGCCGATCATTCCCTGTTCTTGCATGGCGCGGTAGACCAACCGACCGATGCGGCCAAACCCATTGATAGCGACTTTGACTGGCACACCAAACTCCTTTGTTATGAAGCAGTTGCAAAAAATGTAGAGGCTATGCTTGGCCCTCCCCCCGAATGGTGGCAGGGCGTTATGACTATCACCATAAACTGCGTGGATTATATCGGGGCCAGGCCGGGACGGCAATTGGCCCTGCCGGAATTGCCCCCGCCCGCCGCCAAGAAAAAAACTCGCTGTAACTTGCGGAATCAAGTTAATCCGAGCAAAATCAAAAGGGCTTTTTGCCGGGGCTAAATCCGTTGCTGTTTTTTTGTCGTTTTACAACAGGAGTCGCTCATGAATCGGACATTTTTTGCGTTTTCATTGGCCTTGTGGGGAGCCAGCTGGGCTTGCTTTGTCCAAACCGGCCGCGCAGGGACATTTACGCTGGATCCAGATAATTATGCCCCGCAGACCGACCTGCGCACGATCGATCCCAATGTAACGTTGCGGGTCATTGTGAACGAGACCTTTCCCACCCCTTTTGCCGTTACCGCCAATCCGGACGAGAACAACTCCACCAGCCCGCACGTCTTTGGCCATGCGAACGTTCCCTTTTGGAATGAGAATCGCCGGTTGGAAATGAATTTTAACGCCCCCACCACCAATGTGCAGATCGACTTTATCGGAGCGAGCATCTTTAGTGATTACATTGGTCAGTTGGATGTATACAGCGGCCCAACACTCTTGTTTAGTTACCAGACGCCTCCGCTGGGAGATAACGAAATCCGCACGCTGACCGCTTATCGCGCTGGGGGAGACATCACCCGCGCGGTCGCCTATACCCCAGTCAACGGCAATTCTCCCTTTATGCGGCTCGATCACTTGGTTTATTCAACCGTTCCCGAGCCATCCACCTGGTGCCTGGGCGTGCTGGGCCTGGGGGGAATGTTGGCCTTTGCATGGAATCGTACGGCTAAGCCGCAGAGTCGATCGGTTAAACCGCAGAGGCACTGAGTCCGCCGAAAATTTCACGGAAAAGAGATCCCGCAAAAGATGTGGTCGTGAAATAGTTGGCCGTGGATAAGCACTGAGTGACGGGGGGGGCATGAGGAATTTCCCCCCCCGCTGCCGACCGTTTTTGTGGCAATTCGTGCAGAGTTATTTAGCCACGGATTTTCACTGATGAAACACGGATAATTGATGTCTTATCTGTGTTTGAATCCGTGCCAATCCGTGACTATAAAGTTTCAGCTGCTTTGGTAAGTGGCAGCCTTACGGGGGCAATAACGCGTTTTTACCCCCCGACATCCATCCCCTAGCCTAGTTTCCCTTGGGCTTGCAGGTAGGCGATGACCTCGTCGGCCAGGGCTTCGGCGGTTTTTTTGCCGCCGTCCAGGGTCAGTTCGGGTTTGGCAGGGGCTTCGTAGGGATCATCAATCCCCGTAAAGCCCTTGATCTCGCCCGCGCGGGCTTTTTTATACAGGCCCTTGGGGTCGCGCTGTTCGCAAATTTCAATCGGTGTGTCGACAAAAATCTCGATAAAGTCGCCCGGTTGCATCTTGGCTCGAATGGCGTCCCGATCCTTACGATAAGGGCTAATAAAAGCGGTCAAGGCCACAATACCAGCGCTAGCAAACAACTCCCCCACCGCGCCAATCCGGCGGATGTTTTCCTCGCGATCCTGGGCGGAAAAACCCAACCCAAACCGCTTGGCAAATTCCTCTCCATGGCGTTCCTTTAGTCCGGCGGGGGCAGCGTTGAGGCCCAGGCGGACGTTGTCTCCATCCAGCACAAAGCTATGTTTGCCCAGTTGGTGCAGTTTGTGATCGACCAGATTGGCGATGGTGCTTTTGCCGCACGCGCTCAAGCCGGTAAACCAAACCACACACCCTTTGTTCTTATTCAAAGCCTCGCGTTCAGGGCGGGTCACACTGTGTTCGTGCCAATGCAGATGGACTTTTTCGTCAGCCATTCCCAGTAACTCCTGTGCTGCGCCATTCAGGCGACAAGTCAATAAATAAAATGCCCCAAGTAACGTCAACTAAAAATAGCGGCAAGTCCGGCAGAGGAAATCATCGAGCCTCTGCCAATCAGATGAAAATCCCACGAAAATGCTAGTATTTTGCCACCGTCAACGGATCAATCATAAGAAAATCTGAATTGGCCGAATAGGGGGAAAATGCCCGTTTTACCCCGATAAAACGATGTTTGATTTTGTGCCAAGGAGTGTGTCATAATTAGGGTTTCTGCGGAGCAAGTAGAGTCTGCCTTCCCTCGCAAGCCGACAGCCCGCGGCGTCAGCAATGTAAAAACTTAGCCCGAAGCGTCAGCAAGGGAGCTTGATTCAGCCCGTAGCGTCAGCAAGGAACAAAGTTGCGAAATTTCGTTGCGGGAACTCTACCCATATACGATAATGAGCAGTTCATCCCCCGCCACGGCGTGAGGATGGCCCCGCCCGCGATCCCCTCTCCGTCAAAACCGTGCCACTTGCCCGGTTCCCTACCCTCCTGTGATCGGGATTTTGTGATGCTAGCTTTTCAGCAAAATTCCCCTCCCTGTAGCGGAACTTGCCAAAGTTCCAAGGCACCTTTCCGGAATTCTGGCGAATTCCGCTACGCTCCAGCTCTTCGTAGTTCCGGACTGCTCCCATTTTGCATCACGGCGTTGTTGTTGATTCTGGGGGAAATACTTTCCCCGAATGCATACGGTCAAGAACTCTCCGCCACAACGGAAACTAGTGCCCCGCCCCGCTTTGATACTGACGTCATGGCTGTCCTTTCCAAGGCGGGTTGTAACATGGGTGCCTGCCACGGCAATCAAAACGGCAAAGGCGGGTTCAAGCTATCCCTACGGGGCCAGGACGCCGCATTTGACTTTCACGCTATCGCCCGCGAATTTGCCGGTCGACGGGTGAATGCCTTTGACCCCGACGCTAGCTTGCTCCTGCAAAAACCGAGCATGGCCGTCGCGCACGAAGGAGGGATGCGGCTCCGTCCCGATAGCCTGGAATATGATATTTTGCGCAAGTGGATCGCCGCCGGGGCGCAGGCGGATTCGGGGGATTTACCCACGGTCCGCGGATTGCACGCGACGCCCCAAGATTCTATCCTGACCGCTCCTCAAAGTAGCATACCACTGAATGTCCAGGTCGAATGGTCCGATGGCCGCGTGACCGATGTCACCCGCCTGGCTTGTTACGAAACATCCGATCCCCGGGTAAAAATCACGCCCACAGGTGTGGTCGAATTTGTGGAGCCTGGCGAAGCGACGATTTTGGTCAGATACTTGGATGTGCAGCAACCGGTGCGAGTGGCACAAATTCCCAACCGATCGGACTTTGTGTGGCAGGCTCCACCGGGGGAAGGGGCCAACCTGGTTGATCGCCATATCGAACAGCGCCTCAAAGCCCTGCGGATCAACCCCAGCCTCCCGTGCGCCGATCATGAATTTATCCGCCGCGCCACGCTGGACTTATTAGGCATTCTCCCCACCACGGCCGAGGTTCAGGCGTTTCTGGCTGACTCCGCGACGGATAAACGGGAAAAACTAATCGACTCGCTGTTGCAGCGGCCCGAATTTGCCGAATCTTGGGCGACGAAATGGGCGGACATTTTGCGGGTGGAAGAAAAGTACTTGGATAGTAAAGGGGTGCGGGCGACATACGAGTATTTGCGCGGCAGCTTGGCCGCGAATAAGCCGCTGGACCAGCTTTGCCGCGAACTGGTCAGCACAACCGGCAGTACGTACGACCAGCCGGCTTCCAACTATTACCGCGCGCTCCGCGACCCTATTAGCCGGGCCGAGGCCACCGCGCAGGTCTTTTTAGGCATTCGGTTGCAATGCGCCAAATGCCACAATCATCCGTTCGACCGCTGGACACAAGAAGACTATTACCGCTGGACCGCGGTCTTTAGCCGGATCGACTACGACATATTAAAAAATCTCCGCCGCGACGATAACGACAAGCACGAATTCATTGGCGAGCAAATTGTCAAAGAGACCAAGTCCGGCGAGGTGACCAACCCCCTCACGCAGCAGCCAGCCGAGCCGCGGTTTTTGGGGGGGGCGGATGCACTGCCGCAAAATGAATCCCGCCTGGCCACACTGGGCCAGTGGCTAACCGCGCGGGACAATCGCCAGTTCGCCCGCGCGCTGGCCAACCGGATTTGGTTTTATCTGCTGGGACAGGGGTTGGTGGAGCCGGTGGATGACTTTCGCGCGGCCAATCCCGCGACACACCCCGAACTGCTGGAAGCGCTGGCGGACGAGTTGATCAACTCCGGCTATGATTTACGGCGCTTTATCACATTAGTCATGCGGTCCCAAACTTACCAACGTTCTTACCTGACCAATGCCTCCAACTCCGGGGATGAAGGGCACTACGCCCGCACTATTCCCCGGCGGTTGCCCGCGGAGGCGCTCTTGGACGCGATCTGCCAGGTTACCGGATCAAGCATCGATTGGGCGGGCCAACCAGACGGCACCCGCGCGGCCCAGCGGGCGGGAGTGGGGACGCGGCGCAAGCGGGCCGAAAGCGGTGATGTCGAAAAATTTCTCAAATCGTTTGGCAAGCCGCCGCGCTTGACGAACTGCGAGTGCGAACGATCCTCCGCGGGAACAATTGGCCAATCATTACAACTGCTCAGCGGGCCGCTTCTACAGGAACTGCTGGCCGACCCGGACAACCGGCTTTCCACTTGGCTCCAGAACGGCAAATCCCCGGAAGAGATCATTAACGAACTGTGGTGGACCGCGCTTTCTCGTCCCCCCACGCAGGCGGAACTGACGCAGGCTCTCGCTCATTGGCACAGACAAGAAGACCCGCGGCGGACGCTAGAAGATTTTGCCTGGGCACTGATCAACTCGCACGAATTTTGGTTCAGGCGGTGAATCACTCAGCCCGCAGCGTCAGCAAGGTAGTGAAACTCAGCCCGCCGCGTCAGCAAGGGACTCAGCCGCCGCGTTAGCCAGGAACCGCAGCCCGCAGTCGGGAGAGAGAATATGAGATTTGAAATTTAAGATCAATCTGAGATTAACGATTAAAATTCATCATCCGTAAAAATCCGTCCCCTCCGTGGCTAAGTAGACTCATCTGTGCAAATCAGTCTAATCTGTAACAACTGTGATCTAACCCTTGTTCTAGCGTTAGCATAATTTTACCTCAATACCGCCATGCCCTCCACGCGCACCGCTGAAATTGCGATCATTGGCGGGGGAATTATCGGTTTGGCCACGACCTATGCTTTATTGCGTAAATATCGCGATAAATCCGTCATTCTGCTAGAAAAAGAAGATCGGCTGGCCGCCCATCAGTCGGGGCATAACTCGGGCGTGCTACATTCGGGCATTTACTACAAACCCGGAACATTACGAGCACAAAACTGCCTGCGGGGAAACCGCGAACTGGTCAAGTTTTGCCAGCATTACGGCATCAAGCACGAGATTTGCGGCAAAGTCATTGTCGCCACTACCGAGGCCGAATTGCCCCGCCTGCAATCAATCTATGAGCGCGGCCAGACCAACGGCGTCCCCTGTGAACGGATCGACCAAGCGCAACTAGCCAAGCTGGAACCGCACGCCCAGGGTGTGGGAGCGATTCATGTGCCGGCGGCGGGCATTGTGGATTATCCGGCGGTATGTGAAAAGTTGGGCCAGTTGATTCAAGCCGCCGGAGCCAGAGTGATCCTGAATGCCCGGGTGGAGCAAATCCATTCCACCGCCAGCGAGGTGGAACTGCGCACGACCGCGGGGGATTTTACCTCAAAGTGGCTGATTACCTGTGGCGGCTTGCAATCCGACCGGCTGGCGCGGATGGACCGGCATGATCCGCGGGCACAGATTGTCCCTTTTCGCGGAGAGTACTTTCAACTGCGGCCCAGCGCCAATCATCTTTGCCGCAATTTGATTTATCCAGTGCCTGATCCACGATTCCCATTTTTGGGCGTGCATTTCACCCGCCGAATCGATGGCACGGTCGAATGCGGACCAAACGCGGTCCTCTCTTGGGGTCGCGAAAATTATTCCGGCAAGCCCGACTGGGGGGACCTGTGGGAAACGCTGTGCTACACCGGTTTTCAAAAGTTGGCCTGGAAACACTGGCGCATGGGCTGGGCGGAAATGCGCCGCAGCCGCAATAAGGCGCTCTTTTTGCAAGCGTTACAGACGTTGATCCCCCAGGTCGCGCTCGATGATCTACAGCCCGCGCCGGCGGGCATCCGGGCGCAGGCGGTTTCACCACGGGGAGAGCTAATCGATGATTTTGTCATCGAAGAAAGCACGCGAGGGGTGCATGTACTGAACGCCCCGTCCCCGGCGGCGACGGCGTCCCTGGCAATCGGTCAAATCGTGGCGGAACGGCTGAGCAAAAAGTGGTGGTAGGAGGGGTAATAAGTCGGACTTAAACAAATTATGGATCTTGCGGCTACACCATAATGAATGAGAGTGTAAATTCCTTTTCGATATTTGTGTCAGCCGTTGCATTTTTTATCATCATTTAGGCAACGTGTGTTGATTTCCTCTCGCTCTTTTTTTTATGTATATCAGGATATGACCCAACGGTATTATCGCAAACACGATAATTGGATACCACATACTCAGCATGAAAGTCCAAAGCGTGTCATCTATCCACTCAAAATAGCGATAGTAAATGCCAGCATATGTCCCAAACGCCACTTCTCGAACCCTAGGATTTAAGTCGTTGCCGTTTGCATCCACAAGACTGATAATACTTCCCCTATAAGGACCGTATTCGGCATCATTAAAAACTACAATCCGTGAATCCCAGCCTCTTCCCCAGATGCTGATGTGGAATTCTTCACTAATACTTAAGTAATTCTTCCAAGGATCAAGATGCGAGCAAAGCAAAAACACAAGCACGCATAGCAGAAAAAGTGCCGTTGAAATTTTTAGACTTAACTTTGATACAAACGAAAACCAAGATCGTGGTGGAGGATGCATCTCGTGCCTTTACCAAAAAAAGTTGCAATTCCGCCCTCAAGTGTTCCTCTTCAGTACCATTTATTCCAGCCGGTCGTGTGGTTCTGGTTCGGAATTGCTTACTTTTTGCATCACGATATTAAACTTTTCCGCGCTACCGCGTTCTGCTCGCGTGAGCAAGTATTCCGCGTCCAATAACGCGGATATTTTTTCCGTTATTGCCACAAGAATGAATTGATTAACAGAGGTGCCTTCCCGGTCTGTCACATCGCGTAGTTGCTCATGCAAATCGTCTGGCAGGTGAACGCTAATTGAATTCATGGGTTATTCCCGGAGTGTGGCTCAAGGCTTGTTGGGGGGTCCAAGTTTCAATTTCAAATTTGTGCGATATGCCTATAAAATGTTTAACATTATGTGTCACAATAGCGTCACATTTCGCTGTAACCGCCAATTCTAGGATCATTTCATCCGCTGGATCAAGCAGTTGAGGCCGCCAAAAATAAAACACACTTCGACGGTCAGCGATTTTGCAAATAAAGTCGATAATATCGTCGATATCATTATAGGTTAAGCCCAATAGGAGTGAGTGTCGTTTAGCAACTGCCTCGTATTCAAAAACTAACGGAACTGAAACAGCTACTTGGAACAATCCCTTGTCAATTGAACTCAATAGCTTGTAGGAAGCCCCTAATTGACTTTTCAGACCCGCAATCAAAACATTTGTATATAGAACAAGCTTGGGTAATACAATACTTCCATTTTAGGCGAAAAATTTTTGTAATCAATTCCATCCTACCCCACCACCAGATTCGCCTGGCGTCCCGCCACGCCAATGTGCGCGATCGTGCCGCTGGTAAAGTTCAAAAAGTCTAGCTCGATCCCGTCGGAAAAAATCACGCCGTTTTCTGGCATCAATGATTCCACCCGCAAACGGTCCCGGGCCCGCAACTCTCCCGCCACCAGCGTCGCTTGGCTGGTCCGGCTGACAAACGGTTCCCTCACCGCCCAAAAGAGCCGCAACTCTTCCCAGCTCCACTGGACCCGTTCGTTCGATGTTTTGCCAAAAAAGCCATTCACCCCCGCCGCCATGTTGAACACGCTCGAAAGCCACCCCGTGGATCCCGCCCCCGTCGACACCAGGACCCCGCTCGATGATTGGGCCTCTAGCTGTTCCCCGGCGGTAAGGAGGTACCGGGCCGACACGTGCGTTTTGGCCCCGATGAAAAAGTCATTAAAAGCGAGCATCTTTTGCCCGTCACTCAGTTCGCATTCCGCCAAAGTCACCCGCCGCGACTGGTATCTCCCCGCGAGCACGCGCTCGACTGTCGGCCGCAAATGTTCATAAGTAAACGGCAAGAGCACGCCATCGATCCGCTGCGGATCGGGATTAACGCCGATCACGGGCAACTCCCCCACGTATTTCGCCGTGTTCGCGACCAACCCATCCTGGCCGATGACGATCACGACCGCTGTGCGGGAAAAATCATACGTGGGGACATACTCCCGCTTTAGAAATTTAACCGGCAGGCCAAAATTCAGATCCCGTTCGAGGGTCTCGAGCGCGCTTTCGTATTGCTGGTGCTCGGCTTCCAAAAAAGCAAATTCCCCCATTTCGTCGGACGGTCGCTGCGCCTGGGCGGAGTTTGCGTTTTTTTTGCCCCGGGATAGAGACGTGGATTTGCTGCCAGCCGACTCGATTCCTTCCCGCGCCCGAGCGCGCGCGGATTCCAGCACAAACCGCGCCTGGCCCAAGGTCCCCCATTTGGCCCGCAATTGTTCCACGCGGGTCTCGCGGGTGATGACGGTGATATTTTGGGTATCAAACATCGGTGAGGCAATTACAAATTACGAGTTACGAGTTACGAGTTGGTCGTTGTCAAGATTTCGTTTTAATTACAGCCAATACTCAACACTCCGTACTATCCACTTTCCACCATGCACTACCCACTTACTTTGTTGGGACTGCGCCGTGATAAACATTCGCCATGAATGATCTCTTCCCGCGGCTAGTCCCAACCCACAATTTTACCACTCGGCAGTATCCACTTTCCACTTCTCAGTCGTTGCTTCTTAACAGAGTATTCAACAGATCCGGTGAAATTGATAACTCTTGTATCTTCTCCGCATTGGCGGCCAATTCCTGAAATGCCAGAGAGATGACGGACTTGCTTTGGTCGTTCCCCGACATGGCAAAAATCGTTTTCCAGTCGAGTCCTCGCATCGGTTCCAGTGTGGCCCGCAGCGCATATGCCCGCGCGTCGGCGGCGACTTGCTCGTTTTTGCTGCTTTGTTCGACTAACTTGGACCGCTCGGTCTCGCGAGAGATATCGGCGTTGAGCCGCGTCTCAGCCAGGGCGATCTCCGCGGCCAATTGGCTTTCTTGCACTTCGCGTTGCCGCTTTTGGACGACTAGCTCTGTTTGCAACTCGTTTTCCTTGATTGTCCGTTCCAAGAGAACGCTATTGTTGCGGCGTTCGTACACCGCCTCGTCCGCTTCGCGCAGCAGTTGCTCGCGCGCGGCGGCCTGCAGCGCCTTGGCCATTTCCGGCCGGGCGCTAATGGATATGACATTAAACTGCGTCACTTCCACACCCAACTCGCGCAGGGCCGGGGCTTGGGGCAGTTGGGAACCGAGTGTTTCCACCAATCCCTCGACACTGGTCAATGCCTCGCGGAGTCGCAGCTTTTGCAAAAATCCCCTGGCAAACTTTTGCGCGATGTGCGTGATCCGTTCCGGCAGCTTTTGCGGGTCGTCGGTGCGGTACTTGCCATCGGGAGTGACCGAATAATCCAACTGGGTCGATAGCTTCTTTGGCTCGGTGATCCGATAGGTAAACTCCCCCTGCACGCTCACTTCCTGAAAGTCGGCTGTGGTCTCGTTAAAGACATACGGCACCCCAATGCTGGAAAGCGGGATGAGCACAATCTCGCTCGTCGGCGAAAAGTACCAAAACGACAGCCCCGCCCCCTCGCGGACCGCCTTGCCCGATTTGTACAAGGCGACGTAAATATTTGGCGGCTGCTTTAAATAGCGAAAACCGAGCATGGGCGTGGATCCTGGGGGAGATAAGTGGATAGAGGGTACTGGGTAGGCGAGAGGAAAGGGAGTCGCAAATAGTGTCAATAGACGCCGTTTCCTGCCTAAAAATACGTTCTAGCGATCAAAAATGCAAAATTCCTTACAAAATCGATAAAAAAATGCGATCTCATCCCTTCACGCCCCCAAAGCCGCCGATGCTATCGGCGGTGAACTGACCGCGATTATTCCCCTAAATTATTTTCACGGTTGACCAGTTTTTTTTCCTATCCCTATAATCGGAACAAGCGGGCTTAAGGGATTTTCTGGAAAAAACTCCCGCGCGAGGCGGTTTTTGCCCGGCCCTAACCACGGTTTGACGGTACTTGCGGTTCCCCTAAACGTTACAAAACCGCAAAAACCACCACATTTTGACGCCCGCCACAGAGCATTCTCCAGCAGGCCCAGCCCCCAGAAAGGTATTTTTTTTATGCCCACCACCACCTTGCCCAAGGGTATCAAATCGGACATCACGCAGTGCATTGGTAGTACGCCGCTAGTGCTCTTGCGTCATATCACCGGGGGCTGCGTGGCGACCGTCGCCGGAAAAATCGAAAATATGAATCCGCTTTGGAGCGTCAAGGACCGGATTGCCCGGGCGATGATTGACGCGGCCGAAGCCGAAGGGAAGATCAAGGAAGGGACGATTATTATCGAGCCAACCAGCGGAAACACGGGCATTGGCCTGGCATATGTGTGCGCCGCGCGGGGGTACCGCTTTATGGCGACCATGCCGGAAAGCATGTCCCTGGAACGTCGGCGATTGCTCAAGGCCCTCGGGGCGGAACTGGTCCTAACTCCGGCGGCCGAGGGGATGCCCGGCGCGGTCCGCCGCGCGACCGAAATGGCGGCCGCCGACAGCAACTACTATATGCCCCAACAGTTCAATAATCCGGCCAATCCCGCCATTCACCGCAAAACCACGGCCGAGGAAATCTGGCGCGATACCGAAGGACAGGTTGATATTGTGGTCAGCGGCGTCGGCACCGGCGGCACGATCACCGGCGTGGGGGAAGTCCTCAAAAGCCGTAAACCCGGCGTAAAGATGATCGCCGTCGAACCGGCGAATAGCCCCGTCATCACCCAGCATCGCAACGGTGAAGCGCTCAAACCGGGGCGGCATACCATTCAGGGGATTGGCGCGGGGTTTATTCCCGGAGTGCTGAATGTCGAAGTCATTGACGAAGTGATTCAGGTGCAGGACGACGACGCGATGGAAACCGCCCGCGATCTGGCTAAACGGGAAGGATTGATGTGCGGCATCAGTTGCGGGGCGGCGGCGTGGGGAGCCTTGCAAGTTGCCCGTCGACCGGAAAATGCCGGTAAACTGATCGTGGTCGTTCTACCCGACCTGGGCGAGCGGTATCTGAGCACAAAGCTGTTTCCGGAATAGAATTTACGTCCTGGGGGCTGGCCGCGCGAACCATAACGCCCCCGCGACGATCAACTCCGCCAGCAGCCATTCGACCCGCAACAAGATCGGGACCACCACGTTGAGCAGTGGCGTTGTCCGAAACAGCGGGGCCAAGATCGCCAAAAATACCAATTCCCGCACGCCAAATCCGCCTGGTATCAGCGAGGCAAACCCCGCCACAATGGCCAAGGCGGCACAGGCGGTTAGCAAAAGCCCATATTCCGCCAACGACAGGTCCATTCCGACCCCCTGGATCGTCGCCCAGAGGCTGGCTCCTTGTAATAACCAGCCCAGGGCAATGCCGCACCAACCCCAGCACATGTCGCGCAGGACAATGGCAAAAGGGCTATCGGCAGCGACATCGGCCAGTTGAATTTTTGCATTTTCCGGACTTTTGCTAAAGTCCGGCGTCTCATTTGTGGTTTGATTACTCACCCCTGAAACGGAAGCGGATGGGGAAAAGGGGGGGTCGGAGGCCTGAATTGGTTGCGCTGGGGTTTCGCCGCTGGTCATTGATTCGGCGCGGGTTTTTAACCGTTTGATCCGCATTTTTCCCACAACATATCGAAACACGGCGGGAATCGTGGGAATTCCGGTGACGATTGCCAAGCCGACGGCAATTAATAACAGTCGCGGATCGGACCCGATGGTGCTATTGGGAATCGGCTGCCAATGGGCCAGCGATTGCCACAATAGTTCGCCGTTTTTTTGCAGGTAATATGCCAAGATCAAGCAGGCCAACAGCGAACCGACGGCCATGCTGGTGAATGTTTCATAAAAAATTGCCTTGATGGCGGCTGCGGCGGTGACCCCCGGTCCCCGGATAAGCGCGGTCCGCAGCACCACCACCAGCGCCTTGCCGGGAACATACTTACCCAGATGGCCAATGAGGTGGGCCCGGATGGCCGCGTACCAGCCTGGTTTTTGGCCCAGATTTTTGAGGATGACATACCAAAACTGCGCGGCGGGCAGTTGGCCCAAAATATACAACAGGCCCCCCAGGGCGATCCAACCCCAATGCACCTGATCCCAGGAAAAACGTTCGCGGCGGAGTTGGTCGAAGGCTTGCTCCAGGGTTTGCCGCGCCCCCCAGGCTAAGAGGGCCAGCAGCGCTAGTTTTCCGGCGAATAAGAGCCACTGCCGCGCGTTACCGCTGTTCGCGGAGAGCGCCGGGGTGGTGGAGTAGGGATTGGAGTCGGGTGGATCAAGTGGTGACAAGGAACAATGCTCCGTCGCTGTCGGGCCATGCCGCGATCATTTTTTGAGGGACCAAAAAGGAAACTCCCGCACTTATTGTTACCAAGAGCGATGCAATTGAACAATTCCAACCGCCGATGATGTCTCCTTCCCATTCAGCTCATTTGTTTGTGGTAGGCAAATTCTGGTCGCGATTTTTATAATGCCACCACCTCCCGCATTACTCATTTTTGACCCACGATCATGATGCCCCGCCTAGCCACGTTATTAGTGCTTGTTTGTCTGGTGGCGCTGTTTGGATATCTGTTTTATCAAGTCATGGCGGGCTTTTTGATGCCGCTATTTTTGGCGCTATTGTGCGCGATTCTTTTTGAACCCCTGCATGAATGGGTCTTATCCAGGTGCCGGGGGTATCGCTATCTAAGCGCCAGCCTGGTGACTTTTTTGGTTTTTCTGATGATCACGGTGCCGCTCTTGATCACCAGCGCCAGCCTGATCCTGGAAGCGCGGCAACTGGTGGAAAACCCGCAGCTATTTATCATTGATCCCCGAATCATGGAAACCGGCGTTGCCTGGGTGAATAAACGCTTTTCGTTAGAGCTGACCGCCGCCGAGATTCAGCAAGTCTTGTATACCAAAACCCGCGATGTGCTGGGACCGATTGCCGCCGCCACGCCGATGCGCGTGCTGGACTTTTTAGTCGGGCTGTCGATTATGCTCATTGGGCTATTCTATTTTTTGTTGGATGGACAACGGATGATCGCCGGCGTCAGGGCGTTAATCCCGCTGGATGAACAATATCAAAGCCGGTTAATTCACGAATTTGCCTCGATCAGCCGGGCTGTCGCGGCGGCGACACTATTGTCGGCGTTGGGACAGGGGCTATTGGCCGGGATTGGCTACTATTTTGCCGGTTTGCCCTCGCTGACGCTCTTGATTATCGCGACCATCTTAACCGCGGTGATCCCCTTTGTGGGTGCCTCCATTATTTGGTTTCCCGCCGCATTATGGCTAATCTTTATCGCGGAAAAATTCTGGCCCGGAGTGTTTTTGATCGTGTATGGCGGGGCGGTGGTTTCCCTGGTGGATAATCTGATCAAGCCGTTGGTCCTGCAAGGGAGGACAAATCTGCATCCCCTGTTGGCGTTGCTAAGTGTATTGGGAGGCGTGCAGGTCCTGGGAATGATCGGGCTATTTGTGGGGCCAATGACGGTCGTCTTTTTGCAGGCGGCGCTGACAATGCTGCAAAGCGAGTTGGGCCGAGGGCCGGTGGAGACTACAACGCTGAATGTACGGACCTAGCGGCTGCTGAAACAAGTGTGTTGCTTAATTCGGCCTAATTTCAAAATATTGGTGGGATTTGTGTCCAAACGCCGAAATTTTAGTGCCTAATGGTGTAACGGTAGGAATATTCGCGTTCAACACTTGGCCCGGAATGGTTGAAATGTGCTCTGAGCAAGGTGTAACAGGTGGACACCACCCTGTGCACGTCACAAAAGGTAACGTATTTCTGTCACAACAGACCACCGCCCCAAAGGATTTAAAAAATGAGAATGCGCGTCATTTGTGTCATCCGAAGTACTGAACCAGTGGATTGACTTGAAGGTCCATTCAACGAGGTCCCGGAGGCAGGTGTTCGATGAGATAGCGCACAATGAGCATCTGCACGTGGACCTCGGTGCCTTTCCCTTCCCGCAGGCCATGGTCGCGGTTGGGATAAACAAAATAGTCGAAACGTTTGCCCAATTCGATGAGGCGGTCCACCAGTCCTTCGGTGATCTCGATGTGCGTGTTGGTTTCGCCGGAGCCAGTAATGATCAGCAGATCGCCGCGCAAACCCTCGGCGTAATTGATCGGTGCACAGGTGCGATAACCTTCCGGGTTTTCCTGTGGAGTGCGCATGAATATCTCTTGATACTCAGCGTTGTAATACTGCGGCTGAGGCTTTGGCACTACGGCAATGCCGACATGGTAATCGTCTGGCTTGCGAAACAGTGCGTTGAGCGTGTTCGAACCGCCGCCGCTCCAGCCCCAGATACCCACGCGCGAGAGGTCCACGAACGGGCAGAGCCGCTCCAATGCTTTCAAGCCCTCGGCTTGCTCTTCGGTCGAGAGCGGACCGAGACTGCCATACACCGCCCTGCGCCACGCCGCACCCTTAGGCCCGGGAGTGCCGCGGTTATCGATCGAAACCACGAGATAACCTAGGTCGGCCACCGCACGGTGAAACAGGCTGAATCCCTGTCCGCCGCGCCAATCGTCTAAAACCGTTTGTCCGGCGGGCTCGCCATAGACAAACACAAACACCGGATACTTTTTCGCTGGATCAAAATCGCGTGGTTTGATCATCCAACTGTCCATCACCACCCCGTCGCCGATGTCAAGCTGGAGGAACTCGGTGGGTTGCGTAATGAGAGGCTTGACGCGGGCACTTGCAGCCGAGTTGTCCTCCAGTACACGTACGGACCGGTGTTCCGGCAGTTCCACCAGATCGGTGACCGGCGGTTTGTCGAAGGTGGAATATGTGTGGAACGCCCAATGGCTGTCAGGTGAAAACACATAACTGTGCGAGCCGGGTTGATCCACAGGCGTTAGACGTTCGGGTGTGCCAGTTCCAGCAAGGCGCGCACGGTATAGGTAGCGTTGCGTCGCGTTATCCGGCGAGGCGTAATAATAGTACCAGCCATTCTTATCATCGATCTGGACGGGGGCGATAAGGTCGCTGCCCGCTGCGGTAATCGGGGTCTGGCGAGAACCGTCCCGCGAGACGACATACGCGCGCCGCCAGCCGTCCCGCTCACTAAAGATGATAAAGGACTTGCTGTCGCGAACCCATTCCAGGCAGCCGGGTTCCATATCCACCCAGGACACGACCCAGGCGGGATCGGTCGCCTCGTAGGCTTTGGTCATTGCTCCAGTCAGGTGATTGGCGAGCAACACTTCCCGTGCATCACGGCCGCGGTTGAGTTTATCGATGAGCACTTCGTCGGAATTCCCGGCCCAGCCCAACGGATTAAGGTAAAAGGTGCCTGGTTTATCGGCCAACTCGATCCAACGCGTGGGGCCCCCATTCACGCTGACGACTCCTACGCGGAGCGTGGGGATCGGCCCACCGATCCGTTCAAACCGGGTTTCTTGAAAAGTGCGATAGGTTGGATCGCCAGGGACGAGGACCGCCCGTTTCGGAATCGCGGACGAATCGGATCTAACATAGGCGATCCATTTCCCGTCCGGACTCCAACAAGCGCGGCCGTTGTTGACAGCGTCGGAGTCGCCGTCCCGGGTCAGTTTGGTGGTCCGACCGCTGGCAATGTCAAAAACGAGCAAGTCCGCGCCACGTGAACCCAACAGGCGTAGGCCATCCGGCGAAAACGCATTGGAATCGAACTCCACTCCTTCACCGGACTTCACCGGACGCAGGTCACCGGATCCCTGTTCATACAGCCAGTGATCTCCGCCTTTCTCGTTGCTGGGCTTGTCTGCGTGCAGCAGAAACCACTTTGCTGTGGGCGAACAGATGAATCCCCTGATCAGCAACCGTTCGGTAGTGCCAGGAACGAGAATTTTTTCACCGGCGATCACCACCGAGCGCTTGCCACTGGCGGAATCGTAGCGTGCGATCTCTGGCCCGGACTGGCCCTCGGGCGTCTCCAACTTCAGATATCCCGAACCGTCCGGCAGCCAGGTGGCGTCGAAGGATCGCATGTGATATTCGTCTGAATTGTAGATCGACATGAGTCGCGTTTCGGCTTGCGCCAGCATGCGGGCGTTAGCCTCCGCTACGGGGTTGGCTGCCTGCCCCGGCAGGGCGATCGACGCCGCTACAAGACCGATTACTCCAAATGCTGTTGCGCTATTCATAATTTGGCAATTCCTGTTTTATTAGGCCGCAACCGCGTAGTTTGTCTCACCGGGATTGGATTACACCATTGTAATTTATGACAAATCTTCAGCAGATCCGCATCATTGAGTGTGCGAATACTATGACAGGGTGTAATCACCGCACCGTAAGACAGATGTTTCTTATAGATACAGATGGGGGTACACAGCCCCCCAAAAAACATCTTAAATTTCACTGCCCCCTGTAGGACTCGAACCTACGACCCGGTGATTAAGAGTCACCTGCTCTACCAACTGAGCTAAGAGGGCAAAATCTTATTACGATTTAACAATCGTAATCCCCTAAATTACCGCAACCCGCCCTGACTTTCAAGGGCTGAAAAATGCTCCCTTTAGGATCACGTTGGCATGGTGGCAGGCATGATTATCGACGTGCGATCCCAGCGGGTTTGCCGCAATGCATGATCACCCTTTTCGCTCGTATGTGCCGTGAATGTCCCTACAATTGATCCAACCGCTATAATTCAATAAACCCAGTTCGCGCTAATCCCGCGTGTCAGAGGCGCAAACCCGTTTAGCTCCCAATTTCTTAGCTATTTTTACCCGATTCCACCCCCCCGCCATCCCATCGTGGTACATTTGCATACTTTGCAGCAAAAACCACGCCCGGCAGGCGGTCGGCCGCGGATCCCCACTCAATTTAAGGTCTTTGCACGGAAGGTGACGTTGTGTCCGCAACAACCAAATATGACTATGATCTGGCGGTGATCGGGACCGGTCCCGGCGGCGAAGGGGCCGCCATGCAGGCCGTAAAAAACGACTTGCGCGTCTTGGCCGTCGAACGCTACTGCAAAATCGGCGGCAGTTGCACGCACATGGGGACGATCCCCAGCAAGGCTCTGCGGTACACGATCTTTCAAATGACCGAGGCCAACGCCAATCCCCTCTTTCGCGGTTGCGGGGTCAAAGTCCACCTGACGTTCCCCCAGTTGCGGCAATCTGCCCGCGGCGTCATCGAAAAGCAAGTCGATATGCGCCGCGGCTTTTATGAGCGTAATCAGGTCCCCGTGGTTCAGGGTGCCGCCCGTTTTGTGGATGAACATACCCTGGAAGTCTGCGAGGAGAACGGCGCCAAGCAGCGGTTCACCGCGCGCGGCATTGTTATTGCCGCCGGGTCCCGCCCCTATCGGCCCGATGATATCGACTTTCGCCACCCCCGCGTCTTTGATAGCGACACCATCCTGGACCTGGGCTTTACCCCGCAGTCCATCACCATCTATGGGGCGGGAGTTATCGGCTGCGAATACACCTCCATGTTTCGCAATTTGCAGTGCAAGGTCAACCTCATTAACACCCGCGCGCGGCTGCTCGAGTTTCTCGATGACGAAATCACCGACGCGCTTAGCTATCACATGCGCGAGCGGGGCGTCCTGATCCGCCATAACGAGGAATACGAAAAAGTCGAACCCCGCGACGATGGCGTGGTTTTACACCTCAAAAGCGGCAAACAACTGAAAACCGATATTCTGCTCTGGGCGAATGGCCGTACGGGAAATTCCGATAACCTGGGCCTGGAACATATTGGCATCACGCCCAATAAGCGGGGGCAAATCGACGTTAATGCCAACTATCAGACGGTGCATCCGCATATTTACGCGGTGGGGGATATCGTGGGCTGGCCGTCGCTGGCGAGCGCGGCGTATGTGCAGGGGCGGTTTGTCTCTACGCACTTTATCAATGGCGAAGGAAACCCCGAGCTTATTAAGGACATTCCCACGGGAATTTATACCAGCCCGGAAATCAGTTCCCTGGGCAAGACCGAACGGGAGCTGACGGACGCGAAAATCCCCTATGAAATCGGCCATGCCCTGTTTAAAAGCCTGGCCCGCGCGCAGATCACCGGCCGCACGACGGGGATGCTCAAGATTTTATTTCATCGCGAGACGCTAGAGCTTTTGGGGATACACTGCTTTGGCTATCAGGCGGCGGAAATCATCCACATCGGCCAGGCGATCATGTCGCAAAAGGGAGCCGCGAATACGCTCTTGTACTTTATCAACACCACGTTCAATTATCCGACCATGGCCGAGGCCTACCGCGTGGCGGCGCTGAATGGTTACAACCGGTTGTTTTAGGCGTAAAGCGCGCTAACAACGCAAATTTACCGGGCTAGGATGTCAAATTTTACTCCGGGGATGGAGCAGTCACACCCGTTCGAAAAAATAATAAATGGGGCGGTAAAAATTCCAGCAAATTTACTAGCTCCGCAAGTGCGTTTTTTGTAAGATCATGCATGTGAATATCATCCAAGTTGCCAGTGCTTGGCGGATGCGGCCAACGATTAGTATCATTTTCCTGTTAAGCCGCTTATCCAAGGAGGGATGCGATGTACTATACCTGGAAACCATACGTCCCGGTGGCAAAACGCAGGGCCAATAGCGCACGGCTGATTAAGCAGCAAGCTAAAAAGACTGGCCGACAGTACTCGCCGGTTATCATCCCGGGGCGAAAGATCGCCACCACGTTTTGGGGATCGGCATGGTGCGACCATTTGGAAAAACACTGCGATTACGAAAACCGCTTGCCGCGCGGTCGCACCTATGTGCGGGGCGGCGCGGTCATTGACCTGCAAATTAGTCCCGGCCAGGTTTCCGGGCTGGTTAGCGGCTCTAGTGTCTATAAAGTCCATGTAAAGATCAAGACCCTGGATGCCCCGTTATGGGAACAAATATGCAACGATTGCGGCGAGCAAATTGATTCGTTGTTGGATTTATTGCAAGGAAAGTTTTCTAGCGGAGTCATGCGGCGTCTGACGGACAAAGAGCAGGGTATGTTTCCCCGTATCAAGGAATTTACATTTTCCTGTAGTTGCCCTGATTGGGCCGTGATGTGCAAGCACGTCGCGGCGGTCCTATACGGCGTGGGGAACCGCCTGGATCAGGAGCCGGAGTTGCTATTTAAGCTGCGGGGAGTGGATCAACAAGCGCTACTGGCAAAGGCAACCACGAGCGAAAACCTGGATCAATCGTTAGGGGGGGATTCCAGCAATAACCTCGCGAACGCCGACCTAGGGGCGATCTTTGGAATTGAATTGGCCGACAAAACCGATGCCAATGTGTCCAAAGCTAACGCATCTAGTAATGGGGACAACAACAAAAATTCTGACCGGGTGGCTCAGTCGGGCAAACGGCAAAAATCCCGCATAAAAAAGCGGCCTCCCCAAAAATCCGCCAAAAATCTAACTTCCCGCGCAACTGCAAAAAAGCCCGGTTCCGTGAAAACCAAAAAGTCCATGATAAACCAGCCGCTAACCCGCAAATCGTTGCATTCCGGCAAAAGCAGCGCCGCGCAAAAAAAAGTTAAACCACGCAAGCTATCCAAAGTCTGGCCAGAAACCCCTGCGGAAACTCGCTCAATCCTGGCGTCTTTGGCCAAGTTGGTGAAACTTGAGCAAGCAAATTTATTGCAGCTTCCGCCACCCGCAAAGCAGTCAACCAGCCGGTCTAACAAGCGTCATTCGGCAGCAGGCAAATTACCCATCGACCGCAATCGTTAGCGCGGGATATTCGCTGTGTTTAGTTTGCAATTGACACGGCGTGGTCTTTGGCCCGCAACCCAGTATTAATTTTGAAGGGAAGTGAAGAGCGAGAATGATTCGGGTCGTGGTTCCACTAGTAGCAATCGTTTCAGTACGCAGAGATTTAACGCGGTTGACCCACAAAAAGCCAATGCCGTCGGCACGCAAAGAAAACCTCATGAACCCCGCGAGTTAATCTCAATCGCTAAATTCTTTTACAACGCCAAAAGTTAACATTAAGTGGTTTCTTTTGACTAGGATGCACCCATCCCGATGACCCTCACGCTGAGCCTGACGCCCCGGCATACACTGAAACTTACCGATCAGGCCGTTAATCAGCCGCAGTTATTGGTCGAACATGCCACCGAACTGGCGACGGCGGTCCAGCACTCGACGGGTCGGGCGCTTTTACTGTTGGCGGCGGAGGGATTGAATTGGCCCGTTCCGCCGGAATTAGACTTTTGGCGCGGTTTTGCCCGCAAATTTTTAGAAAAACTGTGCTTGTTTGGCAATCATTGGGGAGCGGAGTGGGAAAATCTGCCACCCTTATCCCCGTCCGAATCACAAGAATTCTTATCAACCGCGCCACCCCTCCCCGGGGGTGAGTATCTGACCGAAGCGGCCCTGCTATCGATGTGGCGGGATCTCCACCAAGAAATACTCGCGCGCTCCAAGGTTTTTACCGGCGGCCCCGAAGCTTTTTTGCAAACACTCAATCCGCTCTGGCATGCGCTGGGACGGTTGACCTTTCATCTGGCCGAAAATCCCCAAGACCCCGAACGCCCATTTGCGTTCATGGCCACTTATACAGAGCGACTCTCCTCCCAGGCCAAACTTCAACATCGCCCCTTGGCGGATGCCGTTCGGCAATTTGCCTCGGCCCGCGACCAGCCAAAATTATCCCAATTGCTCGAACCAGTGCGCCGCGCGGCCGAACAATCCAAACTAGCCGCTGAATTGTTAGCCACCAAGGCCATCTTTCAGGCCCAGGCGTGGAATATTAACCAGGCGCATCGCTTTTTGGTGGAGGCACCGGTGCTCCAATCCGCGGGGATCGTGCTCCGCTTGCCAAATTGGTGGCGGGCGCGACAAGCCCCCCGCCCCGTGGTCGATGTGCGCATTGGCGAGCGGCGCGGAGATACCACCACCTCGGCTTTACTGGATTTTCAGGTCGGTGTTAGCCTAGATGGTGAACCCTTGACTGAGGAAGAGAGGGAGCAAATTTGGCAATCCGCTGAAAAAATGTTGTTTTTACGGGGGAAATGGGTGGAAGTGGACCGCGAGAAATTGCAACAGGCCGTCCAGCAATGGAAGGACCTACGTCAGGAGCGCGCCGCGGGACTCAACCTGTTCGAAGGAATGCGCCTCTTGGCGGGCTTGCCCAGGATGCCTGGCAAGGAGGAGGAGCTACCCGCCGCCGATTGGTCGCGCGTCACCGCAGGGAGCTGGCTCCAAGAGACATTGACCAAGCTCCGCGATCCGGCCACCGTGCAAAATTGCCAGCCTGGAAAAAAACTGCAAGCCACCCTCCGGCCTTATCAAGCCGAAGGAGTCCGCTGGTTGTGGTTCTTGCACAGTCTGGGGCTGGGGGCCTGTCTGGCCGACGATATGGGCCTGGGAAAAACAATTCAAATTATTGATTTATTGCAGCAATTGACAGAATGCGACCAAACCAGGCTACCCAGCCTGTTAGTCGTGCCCGCGTCCCTCGTGGGAAATTGGAAGCAGGAATTTGCAAAGTTTGCCCCCAATTTACGGATCTTCCTGGCCCATCGGAGCGAATGCGATCAAGCCGGCTGGGAAAAATTTTTGAAAGCCCCCGAAGCGACCTTAAAGGGTTACGACGCCGTCGTGACCACTTATACCCAGGTGCGCGGGGGAGATTGGGCCAGCAAGCTGGATTGGCGGCTGCTGGTCTTGGATGAAGCCCAGGCTATCAAAAATCCCCGTTCCGCCCAGACCAAGGCGGTCAAACAGCTATCCGCGCAGGCCCGGGTCGTGTTGACCGGCACACCGATCGAAAATCATCTGGGGGATTTGTGGTCATTGTTTGATTTTTTAAATCCCGGGCTGTTGGGCACGGCGTCTGATTTTAAGAAATTTGCCAAACAATCCAGCCAGCAAGCGGCGGGATCGTCGCTGGGTTCGCTGCGACGGTTGGTGCGGCCGTATATTTTACGGCGGCTAAAAACAGATCCGCGAATCGCGGCGGAACTACCCGAAAAAACCGAAGTCCACGCGGAATGCGGTCTCTCCAAGCGGCAAGCTGTGTTGTACGAGCGGGCCATTATCACACTGGCTGAAAAATTGCGACAAACAGAAGGGATCAAACGCCGGGGATTGATTTTGGCGGTGCTGATGCAGTTAAAGCAAATTTGCAATCACCCCGCGCAATACCTGGGCGAGTCGGAGTATGTTCCCCGGGATAGCGGCAAATTTACCCGGCTGGCGGAACTGTGCGAAACGATCGCTGCCCGCCAGGAGCGAGTGCTGGTTTTTACCCAATTTCAGGCCATGACCGGGCATTTGGCGGAATATATGCAAAGTTTGTTTGGGGAGGCGGGGCTGGTCCTGGACGGCTCAACTCCGGTCGCGTTACGTCAAAAATTGGTTAAGCAATTTCAAGCGGAAAATGGCCCGCCGTTTTTTGTGATCTCACTCAAGGCGGGGGGGAGCGGTTTAAATCTGACCGCCGCGTCCCAGGTGATTCATTTTGACCGCTGGTGGAATCCGGCGGTAGAGAATCAGGCAACGGACCGGGCCTTTCGCCTGGGCCAAAAGCGGAATGTGCTGGTGCACAAGTTTGTCTGCCGGGGGACGTTGGAGGAACGCATTGACGATCTACTGCGGTCTAAGCAAACACTGGCCGACGAGATTTTAGCCGAACAAGAAGGAAAGCTGCTGACGGAAATGAAGGACGAGGAACTGTTGCGGTTTGTGGCACTGGACCTGCACCGCGCCGAAGATACGTAGGTTGGAGTAATGGAGGAGTGGAGAGGTGGAGGAGTGGGAACTTTGAAATCTTAAATCTCAAATATTGGATTTCAGATTAAAAATCTCAGATTTGGCAAAAGAACCTTACTTCAACCAATTTGGCAGCGCGTTAGCCGGGGGAAGCTTGATCGTGTAAGCGTTGGTAATGCCGGGGCAGGCGCGGACTTCATTCATGGCGGCGGCGCTCGGTTCACTATCCAGGTTGAGCACACCGATCGCCGTCCCGCCGGCGGTCATGCGGCCTACGGCCATTTGGCCAATGTTGACCTTGTGCTGGCCAAAGATCGTCCCCACCCGGCCAATGATTCCCGGCATGTCCGTGTGATGAAAAATCATCAAGGTGCCGTCAAGGAATGCCTCGAGCCGCTGTTCGTCGATCTGCACCAAGCGGGGCATATTCTGGCCAAAAAGCGTCCCCGCCGCGCGGTGGAGTCCGTCCGGCGCGACGACTTCCGCGGTGATCAGGCTGCTAAACGCCCCCACATCCGAGCGGCGCAGTTCCACCAACTCGATCCCCCGCTCGCGCAATAGCACTTCGGCGTTGACAATGTTGGCCTCTTGTTCCAGGGCATGTTCCAAAAAGCCCGCCGCAAACGCCGCCGTCAGTAATTTTGTGTTCTTTTCGGCCACTTCCCCCCGGTAATTCATGATGATCCGCATCGCCCCGGGTTTGACCATTTGGGCTAGGAACAATCCCAGCCGGTAGGCCACATTCAGATCGCCGCGCAAGTCCTCCAACGTTTTGGCGTCCAGCGGGCTCATATTCACCGCGTTGCGAATCGAGCCATGTTGAAAGTAATTTACCATCAATTGCACCGCCTCGATCGCCACCTTGGCCTGGGCGTCTTCGGTGCTGGCCCCCAGATGCGGCGTGCATAAAACGCCCGGCATGCCAAAGAGTGGACTGTTGGTGCAGGGTTCAACCGCAAACACATCCAGGGCGACACCGGCGATGCGGCCCGACTTTAACCCTTCCACCAGGGCCGCCTCGTCATAAATGCCCCCCCGCGCGCAGTTCACCAGCCGCGCGCCGGGTTTGAGCAGCTTGATCGTCTCGGTATTGATCAGATTGGCGGTTTCCTTGACCAGCGGCGTATGCACCGTCAGATAGTCGACCTGCGGCAGCAATTCTTCGATGCTACCCGCGGGATGAATCCCCATGTCGCTGATTTTTTCGCGGGTTAAGAATGGATCAAACCCAATCACATTCATCTCAAACGCCTGCGCCCGCCGGGCGACCGCCAGCCCGATCCGTCCCAGGCCGACAATGCCCAACGTTTTTTCGGCCAATTGGGTCCCCATGTAATTTTTGCGGTCCCATTTTTTTTCCAGCAGGCTTTGATAAGCGGGAAAGACATGCCGCGAGAGCGCGAGCATGTGCGAAAAGGTCAACTCCGCCGTGCTGACGGTGTTTCCCTCGGGCGTATTCATCACCACAATCCCCAGTCGCGTGGCAGCGTCCTTGTCGATATTGTCCGTTCCCACCCCCGCCCGCGCGATCGCCTTGAGGCGAGTATTTCCGGCTAGGGCGTCGGGGGTAATTTTTACCCCGCTGCGGCAGATGGCGCCGTCAAACTCGGCCAGCGTGGTTCGCAGCGCGTCCCCTTTGAGCCCGGTCCGCACTTCATAGGTAATCCCATGATTTTTGGCTTTATCCAACAGGGCCAAACCATCGGGGCTAAGTTCGTCTAAAATGACAATCCGGGGCATGGATGCTACCTAACAGGGGAAATGTTTCTAACCTAAATGTGTCCAACCAATTCGTGGCCAGTAACCCCTCTCTCTAGCAAAATCGTTACCTGCAACGACCGCTAAAAAACTTTGGTTGCTGACAAAACTGGGAAAAGCCCTTAATATAGCGAACCAGAGGGGCAGGGGGGAGTGCCTTAGCCGGATTTCAGGAGTGTTGTGGGAACAGAGTTAAATTGCGGAAAGGGCGTAATCTACGATTTGACCTTGCAGATGAGGCAGTTCTTCGCGGAAAATACTTTTTTACCCACCTTTGTCGGCGCAGGTCCCCTGATCGCCCCAATTTTTGCCCCCCTCCCACCTTGGCGAAAAACCTGTCGCTGCTTCCGCTTTCTATTTTTGCATCAGAAAGGCTTGTTATGTTCCGTTGGAGTTCAATCTTAACATGCTGCGCCGTCGTCCTGGGTTTGGCTTTGACGGTGCGAACATTCGCGCAGCCAGGTGAGGCAGCCCAGTCCGGCCAGGAAACACCCCCACCGGCGGCAAATCCTAATCCGGCTCTTACCCAGCCTGCGGCACCTGCCCAACCCGCAGCACCGCCCGCGGGCACGGTCCAAGCGACCGTGGCGGAGCAGGAATTTCAAATGGTTTACAGCAAGTGGAAAGAATTGCTGGGCCAACTTAGCAAGCTGCAAGCCGAATACCAGGTCGCTGGACCCGCCGATAAACCGGCTTTAGAGGCAAAATTTAACCCCATCCTCGAAGAAGCGCGAAAACTGCAACCAACCGTGCTCAAATCGGCGGAAGGGGCCATTGCCGCCAATCCGGGAAATATTGAAATTGCCAATTTTTTATTATTTGTGGCCAGCCGTGAACTTGACCAAGAGCATTACTCCGAAGCGTGGCGCTTGGCCCAATTGTTAAAAAATGCCACCTTTCCCGATGAACGTTTTTTGATGTTTCTCGCCCAATTGGGGGGACAGGTGAACGAGTTTGAAAGCTCGGCGGCCGCGCTGCAGGCGCTGGCCAAGGACCCCAAAATTGCCAAAAAAGTACCCCAAATCGAAGAACGCTTTGCCGAAATGCAAAAGTACTCCAGCATGTGGGCGAAGGAACTAAAAATCCGCGAGGCCGAAGCCAAAGCCGATGATTTGCCCCGCGTCAAACTGTCGACCACCAAAGGGGACATCGTGATTGAACTGTTTGAAAACGAAGCCCCGAACACCGTGGCCAACTTTATAAATTTGATCGAAAAAAAGTTTTACGATGGTTTGATTTTTCACCGGGTTTTGCCGGGATTTATGGCCCAGGGGGGAGATCCCAAAGGAGACGGGACTGGCGGGCCGGGATACTCAATCAATTGTGAAACCAAAAATCCCCAAGCCCGGATGCACTTTCGCGGCACGCTGAGCATGGCCCATGCCGGGCCAAATACGGGGGGTTCGCAGTTTTTTATTACGTTTGTGCCGACGGGGCAATTGGACAATGTGCACACGGCTTTTGGCCGGGTGATCGAGGGATGGGACGTGCTGGATAATTTACAGCGAATTGATCCGGATCGGCCTTTTCCGCCCGAGCTAGGGATCAAACCGGATAAAATTGTCACGGCCACAGTTGTGCGCAAGCGGAATCACGAATATACCCCGCAAACGAACCCCGACCCGCGCAAATAGGTCTAGTTCTTGGCGGAGGTAACAGTCGGTAGCAAAACTTGCAGAAAGTTCCGTGCTTTTACTGTAGCGGAACTTACCAAAAGTTCCGTGGCCTGACGTAAAGACCAGAATTCTAGCGAATTCCGCTACTGGGGAAGGACCTTCGCCGGAAACCAACTCATTCAAGATCAAATGGCAAACTGTGCAGAGCCGGGGTCTTGCAAAACACCCCGGTTGGTGAATAATAAAAAACTTGCCCGCAATTTGCGTCCCTTGGGCCGCAAATTGCCCTTAGCCGGAGTGGCGGAATGGCAGACGCGCTAGACTCAAAATCTAGTATCCTCACGGGTGTGTGGGTTCGACTCCCACCTCCGGCAAATTCCAAATTTTTCAAACACCTGCAACGATAGGATTTTTGAAGGAGTGAACACGGTGTGGAATTTGATGTATTTTTTTACTAGAATACTAAACTTCAGAGTTATTGTTGCTTTCTACGTCTTTGGATATTTTTCTAGCGTACAAGTCTTTGGAGATGATTCTAAATCCTGGAGTTCCTTTCGGGGAGGAACAAGATTAGGAAATAATGGCGAGCAAGTATTACCGTTAGAATGGTCTGCACAAAATGGACTTAACATTAAATGGCATAAAGAAATTAATGGTATTGGCCACTCCTCTCCTGTCATCTACGATAACAAAATATTAGTTACAAGTGCTTTTCAAGACGACAGTCACGTTTTCAGGAAAAAAGCAATAGTTGCAATAGAATCATTTTTAATGGCACTTGCATTCATTATGTTAGTAAAATACACTTTGCATGACACTCGCGATATACTGGATAACTCATTTTTAATTACTCACATAATGATCTACATAATGTACTTTCTATCCTTGATTTTTACAATTAATGGTGAAACTTTATTTGACTACGCAAGATGCCCTATCCGGTATTGGATAGGACTACATATAACTATATTAATTAATGTAGTTTTAACCTCAACATTATTTCCGGCTCAATCAAAATGGAATCCAGGCCTTGGATTAGCAGCTTTATTTCTCATAGTGCTATACTTTTACTACTTGCCCAATCGTGAACATATTTGGCGTAATGGATTTATCTCCGCTAATGGAATTATAGGAATAATAACTCCAGTAATACTCCTTGTTTATTCAATACTAATCTTAACTAGGTATTTTTGCGCAATTCGAGAGCACAAAAAAGCAACTAGTCGTATCTTTATTACCGTAAGTATATTTTTTCTTTTTACAGTTGTGATCTCATCAATTATTGCTGCCTTTTTCATACTCACAGTTGACACTAGCTTGAAAGCCCCTACATTTAGTTCAATGATTTCATGGTTAACAATGGTTACATTTTTTTCTATACCATTACTATTGTGGATTCGCGTGTTGATGATTAACAATTTATATGATGGCACAACAATCTCTGATTATGGATATTATAAAGTTGCCATTACAGTTTTCTGTGCACTTACTTTTATTATTTTTTGTTTTGCTTCATGTTACAATACTGTACAGTATTGCACATTTCTAACCTATCATTTTGACGGTTTTTCACTGTCGAAAGCGTACTTACATCCTGCAACAATACTTTATGCCAGCATAGTTACACTACTTGCCGGATTATCCCTAACAATTCGTATTGCCGGACTCAAAACAATCCTACCTAAGTGGAATTTTCACGTTAATTTCTTAAGGCACATTATTATTGTATTATTATTTATATCTATAGCTGTAAGGGCAATCGTCTATTTGAACGACAACATCCAAAATATCCTTGGTTGTTGTGTAACTTGCTTAGATGCTAACACAGGAAAAGTTTCTTGGGAATGGAAGGGGCTATACGGAAAGAAAGAAATTATTCACCGAGCAAATAGTCATGCAACAGCAACACCTGTTGTTTATCAAGATTCTGTGATAGCTTATTTTGGAAACAAAGCGATGATATGTATTGATCGTAATGGTAAACTAAAATGGAAGAATTCCAACTTAACACATGAGAGTGCATATGGCTATGGTAGTTCGCTAGTTCAGTATGATGGAATTGTGATTATCTGCTGTGGGGGACCAAAATCTTCTATGATCTATGGAATAGATGCCGACACTGGAAATATTTTATGGCAATTCCGATTACAACATTACCCTAACAAAGTTAGTGGTCTCAACAGAACACCTACAATTCTCAACAAAGATCAGATTTACTCAGTCTTAGTATGGGATGTTGCGCAGGCTGTACTTTTGGATTTAAAAACGGGTAACTTACTTGATACCATCACTTTAGAAGAATCTTATGGTGACATGGTTAGTAGTCCTGCTTCTCAAAATAATAAATTTTACACTGCCAATACTCAATCTATTGAGTCTTTTGATATTAATTCTAGCTCAATGTTTGATAAAAATAGCAAATGGAGAATCCACTCTTCGGGTGCTAACTGCTCTTCCCCCGTCATTTGCGGTAAGAACCTCTTTTGCATATCAGACCGAGGCATACTTTCATGCATAGATACAATTTCCAGAAAACAAGTAAAAAAAATTCGTCTTTCAGGCACATTTTATTCTAGCATAATATCATCTTCGAACTACATTTATGTTACTAATACCGATGGTGTAACATATGTAATAACTGCTAACAAAAACATGACTCTTGTTTCTCATAATGACCTGGGGGAACCTGTTTACGCAACAATTGTTCCACACGCAGACAAGCTGTATATTCGAACTATCAATAGTGTATATTGTATTGCGAAGTAAATTGAGAACATTCTCGCCCCCCCTACCCGCTCTCCGGCATAAATGTGGGGATGACCACGCCTTTTAACTCCTGTGCGGCGCCGTGGACCTGCAGCACATGCAACTCGACATTCTTCGCACCCCAATCGTACATCCCCCGCACCAGGCGTGGGCGGTCCGCCGGTACCAGAACCACGGGGGACCAATCGCGACGGCGGTTGAGGGCATAGGGTAATAGCGCGAGCGCGGTTTCTTCGTCCCGCATGACACCGGGGCCCGCCAGCGTGCTGCCGGGATGCTGGATCGTCACCAAAAATCCAGCCAATTCTCCCGCGGCATCGATCGCCACGCTGGTTTGCCAGCAGCCCAAATGGTTATCGTGAAAGTAAATATAATCCCCGGGACGGGAGATGCCAACCAATTGTTCCTCTAGGGCCGTCATGGCCGCCAAGTCCGCTTTTTCAGCGGGCCGCAGTTGCCATCCGGTCGGCGGGGGGGATTCGGGAAGTCCGCTATGCGGCACATGGATCAACAAATCCTGAAAAATCGCCCGGGGACTAAATCCCTGCCGTGTATACAGCGAAAAGGAATCCAAGTTTTGCGCGCTTGACACCAGCCGCACGCTTTGTTGGCGTTCCCGGGCAAAGTTGACGATCCAGGCCAGCAATTTGCCCGCCACTCCCCGCCCAAACGCGTGAGAAGCGACATTCATGATTCCCAGGGAGACATGCGTGGGCCGGGGGTGATAAAAGCACGAGCCCAGCAGTTGTTCCGTGGCCGCATCCGCCGCGACCAGGCAGCAGCCCGGGTCCAGGTCTTCATAGACTTGCGGAAACAGCAGTGTCGCCTCGGGGGGACCGGTAAAAATAGGAGGCTTACCGTGGGCGACATACCAGGCGTTGGTCGATTCACGAATTAGTTCCGCCACCGCAGGCCATTCATCGGGCCGTAGGGGACGCAGTTCCAGTGCTGGGGCTTGGCAGGTCATAAGTTCCCATTTTCATTGAATTCCACTAGCTATTGTAGTCTTATCATACTCACAACCGCGGGCCTAAGAAACTATTGGAACACACGGTTACAGAGGAAGCAGAGAATATTTTCCAGCCTGAATACACGATTTGCATTTCTGGTACTTCTTGCGGCAACCACGTTATTTTATGCATTTCTTGCGGTGATTTGCCGGTTGCGACTAGGCCAACAGGTTGGCCCGGCTTTCCAGCATTTCACGCCAACTGGCGGAGAGTTCTGGCACGCTGGCCAATTCCCGCGACAGCGATTCGCTTTTTCTTTCGACATAGAGCACATGATTCGCCCGCGCGATCGACCAGTCTGGCCGGGGGCGGGCCGTTAGCCGCAAATCGTCCCCCGTGGCAATGATCCCGGGCCGCAACACGCGAAAATACCAGCCGGTTTTGCCATTGGCGATGACCCGCGCGGTCAACTCCTTTATGCGCCAACGACGGGCTAGCTTCCAGCAAGGTTGCCGCGGTTGCGAAACCTGTACTAGCGCCGTGCCGGTTGCGTATTCATCGCCAATGCAGACGTGGGACTCAACAAGACCAGCGATTGTCAAATTTTCGCCAAAGGCCCCATACGGGAACTCATCCAGTGACAAATCCCGCCGCCATTCGGGATAATGTTCGGCCGCGTAAGCGCAAATCGCTTTATCGCGGCCGCCATGATTTTCCAGATCGGCCTGGCCATCCCCCGCCAGATTGCACCAATCAACCGCCACCGGCCCGGTGACCGATTCCTTATAAAAGCCGGTCGTCCAGGGTTTGTCATGCGGGTCGGACACACCCATGCGGCCATAATCCCGTGGCCGGCCAACTTGGATCGAAATGATACTGGGGGTGGAGGACATGCAAGTAGCGGTATTCGCCAGAATTCCAAAATTTACGTAGCGTAATTCACCAGAATTCCGATCGCCATTTTAATTAATAATCAAAGTGAGCGGAACTTATTGTATGTTCCGCTACGACATGTAACTTTGGGTATGTTCCGCTACGGGTGAATCTCAAATCTCAAATTTCAGATCTCAAATTTCATAACCAAACCCCATTTTACCCCAAGACGGTTAAATCCGCCCCATGATTAATGTGAAAAACAGTCCCCTCGACAACCAGCGCTGGCACGGACCGCACTCCCGCGGCCCGGGCGTTGGCGACTTGCGCCCGTTCCTGGCCTAAATGCACGATTTTGACGCAAAATTTTGCCGGATCAAGCGCGGCGACCAATCTTTGTTCGGCGGTGACGCAAACCGGGCAACCAGCATGATAAAACGTGGCGTTGGTCATATTAAAACTTCCTAGGAACGACAGGATTTTGGGCTTAGACCGCACGGCCGCATGGCGGTGCACAAAGTGAAAAAGCCTACTCCTTGCAACTGTATTCACCCCACGGTCAGTTTCCAGCGGGCACCAAAAAGTGCGTATGCCCTGGAAGCGGATTTTTCAGTAAAATTAATGGAATGAACACCTCTTCGTCACCCGCGAATGTCACCCAAATGCTGGAAAACTGCCTGGGCTGCAAATGGACCATGCATGTCCTGGAACAAATTCGGCAGGGAATCCGACGTCCTGGCCAGTTGGAACGGACGGCCGTGGGCCTGACGACCAAAGTCCTGGGGGAGCGGCTAGAAAAGCTGCGGCGGTACAGCCTGATAGAAAAGACCGACTACGACGAATCACCCCCTCGGGTGGAATACCATCTGACCCCGTTTGGCCAAAAATGCGTGGAAATTTTGGACCAATTTCAGGCCTTACAAGTGGCATACAAGCCCACGGGGTGATACATTCATAGTCGCGCGGGGGGGAGGCTTAATCCCGTCAAATTCGGGGTTAATGCTCAACCACGGCTTACCTCCCCACTATCCACCACCCATTATCCACCACCCATTATCCACCACCCACTAACCATGCAATCATCAGACAATGTCGGCAAGATACTGAATTTGGCCCTCGACGCGGGGGAAGGGTTATTACGTTTGACGCCGACCTGGGTGCCGCGCAGCTTTTTGCATCCGGGACGCCGGATTAAGTTGCATCCCGCGGATTATTATTCTTATGGAGCAAACCGGGGAGGGATTGACGAGCGGTGGTTTTCCAGCACGACCGAGGCAGCCAACGAAGGGCGGGTCTGGCACGAGGGGCTGAGCTTTGCCAGCTTTGAAGGGAAAACGTTCTTGCTGCGGGACGCCGTGGCGGAAGCGGGTGCCCGGCTCATCGGCCAATCCATGTTTGCCAAGTACAACCGCTGGCCCGTGTATTCCAAATTTTTTGACAACATGGGGCCGATCCCGCATCACATGCATCAATCGCAGGCGGACGCCAAACTGGTCGGCCAAGAAGGCAAGCCCGAAAGTTATTACTTTCCGCCGCAGTATAATAATGTGGACAACAACTTTGCCTACACATTCATGGGCCTGGAACCAGGAACCACTAAGGACCAAGTGCGCAAATGCCTGGAAAATTGGGACAAGGGGGAAAACGGGATCATCGACCTGAGCCGGGCGTACCGGCTCCAGCGCGGCAGCGGCTGGCTTATCCCCCCCGGCGTGCTCCACGCCCCGGGATCGCTCTGCACGTATGAGCCACAATGGGGGAGCGATGTCTTTGGCATGTTCCAAAACATTGTCGAGGGTCGGTACGTTCCCTGGTCGCTCCTGGTCAAGGACATGCCAGCGGAAAAACACCGCGACTTGGACTTTATCATCGGACAGTTGGACTGGGAAAAGAACGTGGACACCTACTTTAAGGAAAGCAATTACCTGGAACCGATCATTGACGAGACCAAATCCGGCACGGGCTACACCGACAAGTGGATCGTGTATGGGCGGATCGACGGCGAGCAACTCTTCAGTGCAAAGGAACTAACGGTATTGCCCGGCGCCAAGTGCAAAATTCAGGATCCCGGAGCCAGCGGCTGGATCACCGTCCAGGGGAAGGGGCGAATGGGCAAACTGAATCTGCAGACCCCCGCGCTGATCCGCTTTGGCGAAGCGACAGAGGACGAAGTCTTTATCAGTGCCGAAGCCGCGGCCCGCGGCGTGGAAATCGAAAACACCGGCAGCGAACCACTGGTGGGGTTGCGGTATTTCGGCCCGGCGGTTCACTCGAATTTGCCACTGCATGGGCGGAAGTGATAACACGATAATTTTTTATAGGTGCCTGCCATGTCAAATACAATTGCCAACAGTGGATCATTGGAGTACCCGGTGGCCAGCCTGGCGTTGAGCGCGCCATCCACTTTGGAAGCGACGCCCACCAATGCCCCGAAATCAGGGATTGCCACTTCCCCAAAATCCGAGCCTTATGAGCATTTGGTGCTCTACGACGTATCGTGGGAACTCTACCAGCATTTGCTCAAACTGTGCGAATCGCGACGGCTACGGCATACCTATAGCAATGGGACCTTGGAAATTATGTCACCGCGGAAACGGCATGATCGAATCAAGGGTTTTGTGGCCCGCTTGGTTGGGGTTGCAGCTTACGAACTGGGAATCGCTATTCAGCCGATCGCGTCCACCACCCTGGACAAGGAGGAGCTTGATCAAGGAATTGAACCGGACGAAAGCTACTATATTCAACATGAGGCATTGGTGCGGGATCAAGATGACTATGACCCTAGCCGCGATCCACCGCCTGATTTGTCAATCGAAGTCGAGGAAACCCGTACGGTGCTCAGCCGGATGGCCACTTTCATGAAATTAAAGATTCCCGAAATCTGGCGTGTCAGTGCCGACTATGTGAAATTTTTTCAACTTGAAGAATCTGGATACGTTGAAATATCCCGCAGTCGGGCGCTTCCTTTCATCGAATCGAAGATGTTGGCACAATTGATTCAAAAGCGTAATTTGCTAAACCAGAATGAGTTGATTACCGAATTTCTGGATTATTTGCGGCAACAACGTCAATCGAATTAATCCACCACCTTACATAATTCCTGGATTTTCATCCCATGTTCAACCTGATCCTCGGCCTAGTCTTTATCATCGGCGGATTATCAGGCCAGTTGGTGCTGATTGGCACCAACAGCGGCGTCGCCCTGGCCGTGGTCGGGGGACTGATGATGGCGTACGGGGGCTATCAAATGTACCAGAGTCGGACACAGTAACAGATTCGCGTCAAACATTTCATCATACCTTCCCACATTACCCCTTTCCCACCCATGCCCCACACACTTCCCAAACTGCACAACGCCATGTGGCCCGGTCTGGTCGGCAAAGAACCCGGGACTGAACATCCCCCCATCAGCCTCGAACGGATGCTGGACCTGACCGCCGCCGCCAGCGTCAACGGTCAAAAGTTCGATGGCGTCGATATGTTTTTGTTTCATCCCCATACCGATCCTGACGCCACCGACGACCAACTGCGGGCGATGGCCGACCTGGTCGCGGGGCATGGCCTGGCGATCGGCTCTTTGGTCGCTCCCGTCTGGCCGGGGACGGTCGGCGGGCCGGCCATGGGGACCGACGCCGAGCGGGCGAACTTTGTCCTGGCGGTCAAAAAAGCCTGCCGCATCGCCGCCGTCCTGAACAAACATGGCGTCCGCAAATATGGCGTCATTCGGATCGATTCCGCCACCGGCGTGGAACCCTGGGCGGCTGATCCCACCGCCAATACCAAGAAAATCGCCGCCACGTTCCGCGAAGCGGCCAAAGTCGCCGCCGATCATGGCGAACGCCTGGCCGCCGAGGGGGAAATCTGCTGGGCGGGGATGCATTCTTGGAAAAACATGCTGGCCCTGCTCGAGGAAGTCAACATGCCGGCCGTCGTGGGCTTTCAGGCCGACCTCGCCCACACGTATTTGTACCTGTTGGGTTATAACGCGCCGGAACACGCCTTGTTGCAATCTGGTTACACACCCGAGCAGTTTACCGCGGCGTACAAAACGATGACAGACGCGCTGCGTCCCTGGACGATTGATTTTCACGTGGCCCAGAATGACGGCAGCGTGCATGGGACCGGCTCGCACGACAAGACGGGCCGCCACTGCCCGGCCAACGATCCCAATGGCAAAGTCGACATCGTGCGCGAGTCCGGGGCCTGGCTGCAGGGAGCGGCCGAACGGGGCATCAAGCATATCTGCTGGGACGGCTGCATGTTTCCCAATGCGATGCTCGAGGATCAAACCACGTGGAATACGATCCTAGCTAAGATGATCGAGGTGCGGAACGCGTGGGGGTGGTAGGGAGAGGGGGCAGAGACGGCAGACGGGAGAGGAGAGGCGGGAGACGAGAGGGCAGGGGTAAGTGGCGAAGATTAGCCAGCCCGGCCAAAATCGGAGGCCACTTCCCCTGGCATATTGCCATGCAGGGGGCTGGGGAGCAGGTGTGCGGAGGCGCAGGGGAGTGCGTTTTCTAGCTCGAAATGTTTTTTGTACTTCTTGTTCTTCTTGCGGCAAAAATTAGATTGCTACATTTTTTGTCGCTTTGCCCCTTTGTCGTTTGTGTTCTATCCTTGCCGCCGGTGCAACTCCGCGTGCGCGCGCTCTTCCACCGGGCGGTTGTCGTGGCCCCGTTCCGCCGAAAGTTCCAGGCTGGCCAAGTATTTCACATTCGCGCATTCGTCGATTTCACTTGGGTTTCCATCCGCTTGTAGGGTGTGGCAAACATGCAGATCGGGAATGAGAAACCGAAACGGCCCCCCCGCCGATTCCGGCAGCGGTTGGCCATCCCGCTCAAAAATAATCACCGCCTGATCCCGCACCGCCGCTAGCGGAATGCTGGCATGAAAATCGTCCCGCCCCGAATGCAGCGTCAAGTACCGCGCGTCGGTCGAGGGTTGGGACTGATCTAACAGCGCCGCCAGGCGAACCGCGCGGCCAGCGCGCTTGGGATCGAGTTGGCTCACATCTGGCACCAGAGCACTGGCCGGGAGAGCCGCTAAATCCGCGGCAGTTAGTTCCAGTGCTTTTTCCACGGTGCCAAAAATTCGCAGTTGGTACATGATTTTTACCAAAGCCAAATACGAGGATGAATCGGGCCGTTGGCCCTTCCTATAAAACGTTCTAAACCTAGGGCTACGCTGCGCTTGCCACAATTACAGTGAACAAGGCTGGGATTGGTCGGGCCGTTGGCCCGCAAAGTGTCAATTGCCGTTGGCCCGCACAGCGATCCGCTAACTGAACAATTACTCGCAACGTGAGCTATTTTTTGCGTATGCAAAAAAAGCTTGGGAAATCACGGTTGATTTCCCAAGCTTGGATTTTAAACGATTGTTGCCAAACTGGCAAAATCCCTAGCTGCAGCCCATGCTGTTGCCGCAATTATGGCACAGATAGCAGTTGCCGTTGCGAACCGTGATGGAACCGCAACGGTCGCAACTGGGGGCATCCAACTGAAACCCCGCAAATTGTTCGCTGCGACCAGTGGCTGCCCCTTTGGCCAGGTTGGGGCGCACACCCGCGCGTTGCAACAGATCGGCGTTGGCCTCGATCACATTGGCAGTTCCATTTCCCGCATGATGGCCGTTCCCCTGGCTCAGGCCATTGGCCAAAGCCATGCCCCCCGCGGCAGGGGCGTGACCGTTGGCATAACCATTGGCGTGGGAGAGCTTCGTCGCGCTGGCCGGGGCCTTGATCGTGACTCCCACGGAAGGGAACTTTGGCTCGGCGGCTTTGGCGGCGTTTTTCGCATCTTGCGATACCGTCGGCCCGCCAGCCATCTTGGCGGCAGGCCCGGACTGCCCCGGGGAGGCCTCGCTGGCGGCGTCATATTCGCCCGCGGGTAGGCCCCGATTCGCTTCGCGATAGCCGGGCAAAAACGTGATCCCCATAAAGCGGAAGATGTAATCCACCACGCTTTTCGCCATGCGAATTTCGGGGTTCTTTGTAAAGCCCAGCGGCTCAAACCGCGTGTGCGAAAATTTGTTAACGTACACTTCCAGCGGGACGCCATATTGCAAGCCCATGGAGATGGCGGTGCCAAAGCAGTCCATCAGGCCGCCAATGGTGCTCCCTTCCTTGGCCATGGTGATGAAGAGTTCGCCGGGACGGCCATCCTCGTACAGGCCGATGGTCAGGTACCCCTCGTGCCCATCCACGCTAAATTTGTGCGTGAGGGATTGCCGGGTGTCGGGGAGCCGCTCGCGGCGGGGAGTGGCGATAACCTTGGCCGCGGCCTTGTCGGATTCGGAACTGGTATTCAGCGGTTGCGATTCCTTCGAACCGTCGCGGTAAATAGCCAGCGCCTTTAATCCCAGCCGCCACCCTTCCAGGTAAGCGTCGGCAATGTCCGCGGGAGTGGTGTCCCGCGGCATGTTCACCGTCTTCGAAATCGCCCCGCTGAGGAACGGCTGCGCCGCGGCCATCATCGTCACGTGGGCACGCCAGGCGATCGAGCGCTTGCCGTTTCGCGGGGCAAAGGCGCAGTCAAACACGTCCAAATGTTCCGTGGCCAGGCCAGGCGCTCCCTCGATCGTGTCCTGCTCCGAGATATACGCCAAAATCGAGTCGATTTGCGGTTGGTCGTAGCCTAGAGTCTTTAGTCCCAGGGGGACGGTGTTATTGACAATCTTGAGCGAGCCGCCGCCGGCGAGTTGTTTATACTTGACCAGGGCGATGTCGGGCTCGATCCCGGTGGTGTCGCAATCCATGAGAAAGCTGATCGTGCCGGTCGGGGCCAGCACGGTCGCCTGCGCGTTGCGAAAACCGTGAATCTCGCCATTGGACAAGACGTCGTCCCAGACTTCGCGGGCGGCCTGGCGCAGGTATTCCGGGCAAGAGGGGTCGATTTGTTCGACCGCGTCCCGGTGCATTTGCATGACATTTAACATTGGCTCATGGTTGGTTTCGAACCCGGCAAAGGGGCCAACCGCGGCGGCCAGTTCCACGCTGGTCAGATTGGCAGCGCCGTGCAAGAGCGCGGTCATCGCCCCGCACAAACCCCGGGCCGCGTCCGAATCATACGGCAGCCCCGCCGCCATGATCAGGCTTCCTAGGTTGGAATAACCCAGCCCTAGAGGGCGGAATTTGTGGCTGTTTTCGGCGATCTTTTTGGTCGGATAGCTGGCGTGGTCAACCAGAATTTCCTGCGCGATAAAGAATATCCGGCAGGCCTGCTGAAAGCGGGACACGTCAAATGTGCCATCCGAGTTCCGGAACTTCATCAAGTTGATGCTGGCCAGATTGCACGCCGTGTCATCCAGGAACATATATTCCGAGCACGGATTGCTGGCGTTGATCCGGCCGCTATTGGGGCAGGTGTGCCACTTATTTATGGTCGTGTCGTACTGCACGCCCGGATCGCCGCACTGCCAGGCGCATTCGCTCATGCGGGCCATGATATCCCGCGCCTGATAGGTCGGGCCGGCCTGCTGGGGATTGGTCACCCAATGCGTGGTCCAGGGTTTATCAGCGATCACGGCTTCCATAAAGTCGTCCGTCAACCGCACCGACAAATTGGCGTTTTGGAACAGGATGGAACTGTACGCCTCGCCATTAAAATTACTCTCGTAGCCTCCTTTTTCAATCAAGACGCGGGCTTTCTTTTCTTCCTTGGCCTTGCATTCGATAAATTCCATCACGTCGGGATGCCAAACCTTGATCGATTGCATCTTGGCCGCGCGGCGGGTCTTCCCCCCGCTTTTGACCACCGCGGCGATCTGGTCGTACACTCGCATAAAGCTGAGCGGACCGCTGGGCTTGCCGCCGCCGCTGAGTTTTTCACGCTGCGAGCGGAGCGTGCTCAGGTCGGTTCCCGTACCGGAACCAAATTTAAACAGCATCGCCTCGCTACGGGCCAGTTCCATGATGTCCTCCATGTTGTCCTGCACGCTTTGAATAAAGCAGGCCGAACCCTGGGGATAGACATACGGATTTTCGGGCTGATGGGTCTTTTGGGTTTCTGGGTCAAAATGCCAGTTGCAGGCGGCCCCCTGGACGCCGTATTGATGAAACAGGCCCACGTTAAACCAGACCGGGGAATTAAAGGCACCGTGCTGGTGGAGGCACAACCAGGTCAATTCACGATAAAAGCGTTCCGCGTCATCATCACTGGCAAAATAGCCATCTTCCCGGCCCCAGTCGGCAATGGTGCGGGTCACGCGATGGATGAGTTGCTTGACGCTGGTTTCTCGCTCGGGCGTGTTGATTTCGCCGTAAAAGTACTTGCTAACCACCACATTGGTGGCCAATTGGCTCCACCATTGGGGGACTTCGCAGTTGGTTTGTTCAAACAGGACCTCGCCGTTCTCCCCTTTGATTGCGGCAGTCCGCAAATCATACTGCGCGGTGTCAAAAGGGCTTTCGACATCCGTGGGACAAAACTCTGGCTCAATCCGTAGGCCCGCGGCGCGAATTTTAGTGCTGGGGCGTTTCATAGATTTAGCGGTCCGACGTTTAGAAAAGCTTAACTCTGCCTGAGCCATAACGGATTGCTCCTTGCGAATAAAGTACGGGGGCGTCCAGCCATCAATGTACACAAATACACATATATGTACAATTGTCGTCTAGTCCAGGGTCATCCGTGACAAAAACATTGTGAATCCTTTCACGAATTACCCAGCCTGGGTTAAAATTGGACTAACGGGGGGTCAGATCACTATATGTAGTAGTCGGCATTCCCCCAACCACAACTTATAGCGTGCCTGGAAATGATACAAGTTTTTAGAAAAGCGTCAACAGGGGCTTCCCAACTCTTAAAATTCCTCCGAAAGTCATGCTAGCATTAGGTTTTTGGCATTTTTTAGGGACCCGTCCCCAGGTCCGCCTCTCAGGCAACGAAAGCCGAAAAAACCCGGTTTCTAGCCAGAATTTTGGCAAATTCCTGATCCCTTCCTAACACAATCTGAATTGTGGAAAACTTTTTAAAAATATTTCCCTAACAATATTTTGCACAAACTGGACAGTTTGGGCAGAGTCTCTGCAAAACCAAAATTCCATTCACTTATTTTGAGCAGCCAAAAGACCGCCAAAACCTAATGTTAGTTTTGGATCAATAATTCATTTTTTCCCTTCCATGATATGGCCGGGGCATTCGCCCAAATTGAATCCGTTGTCGATGTGGTAAACTGCGTGTAGCTCTCCCTAATTTGATTTTCCGGCCCCTCCATGCCCCCCTCCAACACTATTTACCTGGATTGTGCCGCCACAACACCGCTCCTGCCAGAAATTGCGGACGTATTCTTGGCTGGTTCCCGCGATTTTCCCGCCAATCCCGCCAGCCAACATCGCGCCGCCCGCGCCGCCCGCGCCGCCCTGGAACAAGCACGCGAGGAACTAGCGGCACTCCTGGGTTGTTTAGTCACAGGCCGCGCTCCCGACCGCGTGATCTATACCAGCGGCGGGACCGAGGCGAACAATCTTGCGCTCTTGGGTCTGACCGCCGGGCAACCGCCGGGACGCGTCGTGGTTTCCGCGATTGAGCATCCCAGTATTCTTGAAACCGCCAAAGCCCTGCGAACCGAGGGCTGGCGGGTGGATCATTGGCCGGTCACGAGCGCGGGGCAGGTTGATCTGACGCGGATCGAGTCAATCTTGGATGATGCGCCGCCGCCCAGATTGGTCAGCGTGATGCTGGGGAATAACGAAACCGGCGCGCTCCAACCAGTACGAGAAATTGCCGCCGCCTGCCGCGCGCGGGGAATTCTGGTTCATACGGACGCCGTCCAGGCCGTGGGGAAAGTGCCGGTCCATTTTCGTGAGTTGGATGTTGATCTGCTGAGTTTGGCGGGGCATAAATTTCACGCCCCGCGCGGCGTGGGGGCCTTGATCGCGCGTGATGCCGTACCACTAGTCCCACAACTCTATGGCGGTTTTCAACAAGCGGGCATCCGGCCCGGTACCGAGACCGTGGCCTTGCCGCTGGCCATGACCGCCGCGCTCCGTTTGGCGCAGGATAACCTGGCCGCGCGGACCGCGCATTTAGTTTCGCTGCAACATCAGCTAGAAAGCGGCCTACGGCAAATTTATCCCGCCGTGGAATTTATCGCCGCGGATGGCCTTCGCTTGCCGCACATTACCAATGCGGCGCTGGTGGGGATCGACCGGCAGGCGTTGCTACTGGCACTGGACCTGGCGGGGGTTGCGGTTTCCACCGGGTCGGCCTGCGCCAGCGGGTCCAGCGAGCCTTCCCCCGTGCTCTTGGCCATGGACTTGCCGCGCGCACTGGTCGATAGCAGCCTGCGATTTAGCTGGGGGGGGACCACTAGCGCGTTCGAAATAAGTGATGCATTAGTACGCATGAAAGGCGTTTTGGGGCGAATTTGTTAGACGCTCTAAGTCAATCAACAAATGAAAATCATTGCATTTGCGGTATTCCGCATGATACTATGTTCTTTTGTTTAAACAAATCAATTAATTCATTGACATTGGGATACCAAAATGTACGGCAAGAATATGTTGTGGCCACGTTTGTGCATGTTAGCACTCTGCCTGTGCTTTTTGCAAACCAACAGCTTGCCAGCGCAGTTCAACTGGAATAACACCACCAACGTCAACGCATCTTTTAACACCCCCGCGAATTGGGTGGGGGGGGTCGCGCCCGGAAGTACCAATGTCGCCCGGTTCGGTCTGCCCAATACCTATGAGGTGTGGTGGGATGCCAACACGCCGGTGCAAATTCCCAGTGTGAGCGCCTTGCGACAGCCGGCGGGGAATGTCACCTACCGCAATTTAGACGCCAGTCCCCAGCATACATTGACGATCAATGGCGCGGGGGGCGGGGGGGCCTATGACGACCTCTCGGTCAGCAACGCGGGGACGATCATGACGCTGGGGGGGTTAAATTTCCGCAGTCTGGGAGGGGCTGAGATTTTCAACGGCGGGCGGCTCAATCTGGTGGGACAGCCGACTTATCCGGCGGGGACGCGGGTCTCGGTCGAAGGGACGCGGGGCATGCAGGTAAACGGCATCTTAAACATGAACTTGAATGCCGTCTTGAGCGTGAACGACTTGGCCGCGATTGGGCGAACGGCGGGGACCACGGGATCGGCGACGCTCAATATGAGTTCTGTCTGGAACAACGCCGCCGAATTACGAGTCGGAGCGGCGGGCTCGGGAACGCTAACGATCCTCAACAGTTCGCAGGTCACCAGCGCGCTGGGCGCGGTGGCGCGGGGAGCCGGCTCCACCGGCGACGTCGATATCGCGTTGAATGGGCGCTGGACCAACACCGGCGATCTGTCGATCGGCGGGACGATGACCACCCTCGGCGGAACGGGAACAGTCGATTTGGATTTCGGGAATCTGAGCGTGGGGGGGACGACCAAACTGTGGAACGGCAGCCGCTTGAGCTTGAACGGCGGGACGGTCACCACCGGTTCGTTCGACATCTCCGCTGGCGGGAATTTTTTCTTTAACGATGGCACGTTGACCGTCAATGGCGCGGGGGGAACGTTCAACCCCGGCTCGGCTAATTTTACCCTCGACGGCAATCCGTTTCAGAATCCCAATGCCGAAGCGATCTTGGAATTGGCCAACACGGCGACGGCAACGTTCACTGATACTTTAACTGTCGGCAACGCGAGTAAGGGGCAACTTAAAATTAATTCGGGTGGTGCGGTTACTAGCTTTTCGGGAAGGGTGGGAGACTCGGCCGTCGGCGTGGGAGCGGTAACCTTGTCGGGCATGGGTTCAAGCTGGAATGTGACATCTGATTTAATTGTTGGCTGGGTAGGCACGGGGTCAGTGACCATTGAATCCGGGAGCGTGCTAAATACGCCTAGAATAAATATAGGAATTTTTTCCGGCTCGAATAACATTGTTACAGTCACCGGCAATGGCTCCCTTTTAAACGCTAGTAGTAATGCCGGAATTGCAATTGCTACTCAGCCAGGTTCTACAGGCAGCTTGCAGGTACTGGCAGGAGGACGTGCGGATTCAGGTAATCTGTTCATCGGCACTGGTGGATCCGGCTCGGCAATCGTGAACGGCGCGGGTTCGCAAGTGAATGTCGCTGGATTGCTTTCAATAGGAAATTCCGCAAGCAGTACGTTAAATATCGAAGCTGGAGGCGTGGTCACCAGCGTGACCGGCCAATTGACCAGATTTTACAACGGTCCGGCAACCGTCACGGTGACCGGCGCGGGGTCGCAATGGTTAAACTCCGGAAATCTCACTGTGGGAAACAATGTTTCTGCTATTGGAACAATAAATATCCAGACTGGCGGCTTGGTCAGGGTCGGCGGAATGAGCGTGATTATGCCCCAGAGCATCGTCAACTTGACCGGCGGGCGGTTTGAATTTGGCACGATCAGCCAGGCGGACTATGCACGAATCAACGCCACGAGCGGCTCCTTGGCAGGCAAAGTCAATGTCAGCGGCGTGAATCCCGTGGCGTCGTTGTCGTTTCTCAATACGAATAATCCCAATCTGAACATCACGGAAGTGCAAGCGGCTAATGCTGGTTTGCTCTTTGGTGGCGCGATTGTCCAAGGGGGATTGATCAACCAGTCCACGGGTGAACTGCGCACGCTGAGCGGCGAGTGGGTCCGCTTTGGAGGAAGTAGCGGCAATGAAAACTACGGAAGGATCACGCTGGCCGGGGGGTCGGTTGAATTCGTCAGCTCTTTGACCAATCAAACGGGGGGATTGATTACGGGGCGGGGTATTTTGACCACCGGCGGCGGCCTGACAAACTCGGGCACCATCGCGCTGAGTGGCGGAACGACCGATATCTATGGCGATGCAAGCAACCTAACCGGCGGCACGATCATCACCAGCGGCGGCGGAACCACCACTTTTTTTGACGATGTGGTCCATAACGGCACGGAAATCCGCACCAGCGCCAACTGCCACACGGTCTTTTTTGGCTCGGTCAGCGGCGCGGGGGCGTTCACCGGTCCCGGAACCGTCTATTTTGAAGGGGATATCCGACCGGGTAACTCGCCCGCCGCCGTATCCTATGAAGGGGATTTGGTCCTCGGTGGAAACGCCGCCCTCACCCTGGAACTGGGTGGACTGCTTCCCGGCGCGGAATACGATCAGATGGCCATTGGCGGCTTGCTCTATGCCGACGGTATCCTGAATATCGAACTGTATGACGGCTTTTCGCCTAAAAATGGCGATCGCTTTGACCTGTTTGACGCCACATTCCAGGGGAACTTTGACGCGGTCAACCTGCCCACGTTGGGGAACGCGCTATCCTGGGATACCACCGCGCTCTATAGTGAGGGAACGCTCGCCATCACCGCCATTCCCGAACCAGGCGTCTGGCTAGCGGCGGGTCTGCTGTTTGCAGGGAGTGGAATTACGCTCTTCAGGAAAAAACTTGGAAAAACCTCCTTAACGACGAGCGATTTAGCTTGAATTCAACCATATTTTCAGACTTGTCCTCCGCTCGGACAAATCTCGACACCGCTTCCCTGTTGGAGCTTGCCGCACGTTATTTTCACCAGCAGGCGAACTACCACGACCTCTTCCAAATTCGCCTCATGCAGGTCCGGACTAAGTTGGGCCTGCCCGCCGTGGCAACTTCCCAGGCGGAAGAGCTGCCAGCTCCCCAACGCCAGGCCCTGGAAGCGGCGTATTTGGAAGTGTGCGAAGAGGTGGGCCAGTTGTGGCTGGCCGCGGGAAACCCGCGCGCGGCGTGGAGTTACCTGCGACTAGGGGGGCAGCGGGAACCGGTCGCGCGAAAACTGCGCGAGACCCCCGTCACGTCCGAAAATCTGGATGAACTGTTGGAGCTGGCCCTCAGCGAGCAAATCGCCCCGGCCTATGGCTTGCGGTTGATATTGGACCATTTTGGCGTCTGCCAGGCGATAACCGCGTTTGATAGCGAGCTGGCCCAGGCCAGCCCGCGTGAGCGGGAACTAGCGGCAAACGATCTGGTCGCGCGGTTGCACGCGGATTTGTTGGCAACATTGGGGGAGGAAATTACCAGGCGCGAACCGTCCTTCACCCTCGCGAACGCGGACACGCTCTCCACGCTCTTGCATGATCGGCAGTGGCTCTTTGCCGACAATGCCTACCACCTGGATACCACGCATCTTAGCTCGGTGGTGCGGATCGCCCGCTGGGTCGCTGATCCCCGTTATCTCAAATTAGCGCGTGAACTGTGCCAGTATGGGCAACATTTGTCAGCGCAATTGCAACTGGCCGGCGATCCCCCCTTCACGGATAACTATCGCGCCCACGAGTTGTTCTTTGCCGCGCAGTTAGGTGAAAATATCGATCAGGCGCTGGCCTATTTTGAACAAGCCGCCGCACAGACCGACTCGCCTTATGATTTGACCCTTCCCGCTGAAACCTATATCGTGCTGCTCACCCGGTTACGGCGCTGGCCCCAGGCTCTGGCCGCCGCGGCACGGTGGTTTCCCCCGGGTCAACGGACCAGCGGCTTTGCGCCAACGCTGGTCGAGCTATCCAATCTGGCAGGGGATTATGCTCCCCTGTGCGCTGCCAGCCGGGAACGGGGAGACGTGCTCCACTTTGTCGTGGGACTGTTGGGCGGATAATTGTTGTGACACGGCTGTCTGGTCTCTACTTTCCGCAAGACTGTAACAATCCTTACAATCACATACAATCCTCATCAAACTCGCTTCTGGGGGGGTGTGGAGTCACAAAGAATTCTAGCTATAATTAAGTTTCTTTTCCTGAAAGATTTTGTCGTTTTCGGGCTTATTGCCCTTCCACACCGCTTTGCTGGCCGTATCATGCGGCCCCTTCCGCCCGTCAGGTTATCCGCCCATGCATCAAAAATTGTTGTCGTTAATCGAGTCCAAGCAGGCCAAAGTGGGGATAGTGGGCCTGGGTTATGTCGGCTTGCCGTTGATTCGGGCGTTTGCGAATGCCGGATTTCGCACCATTGGCTATGACGTGGACAAAACCAAGGTGGAAAAGCTGCTGGCGGGTCAAAGCTACATCGCGCATATCCCGGAAAGCTGGGTCAAGGAATGGCTCGAGACCAAGGTTTTTGAACCGACGGCCGACATGGCCCGTCTGAACGAGGCGGACGCCATATTGATCTGCGTTCCCACGCCACTCAATGACAGCCGCGATCCGGATGTCACCTATATCGAAAACACGGGCCGGCACATTGCGCGGGCGTTGCGTCCGGGGCAGTTGATCGTGCTCGAAAGCACCACGTATCCCGGCACCACGCGCGACGTATTGTTGCCCATCCTCAAGGAAAGCGGCCTGACGCCCGGCAAGGATTTCTTTGTGGCGTACAGCCCCGAACGCGAGGATCCCGGCAATCCCAATTACACCGCCAGCGGCATCCCCAAGGTCGTGGGGGGGATGGACGCGGCTAGCTTTGAACTGGCGCATAAGCTGTATTCCTTTGCCGTGGTCAAGACAGTGCCGGTATCTAACTGTGAAGTGGCCGAGGCGTGCAAAATCCTGGAAAACACCTACCGCGCGGTCAATATCGCGCTGGTGAACGAACTTAAGATCCTGTTTGATCGGATGGGGATCGACGTGTGGGAAGTGATCGACGCGGCCAAGACCAAGCCGTTTGGCTTTCAGGCGTTTTATCCCGGTCCGGGCCTAGGGGGGCATTGTATTCCCATCGATCCGTTTTATCTCAGTTGGCTGGCGCGCAAGTATCAACTCACGACCCGCTTTATCGAGGTCGCCGGAGAGATCAACACCTCTATGCCTATCTATGTGGTTAATAAGGTGGCCGAGGCCCTTAACGACGCTGGCAAGCCCATCCGCGGCAGCAAAATCTGCATCCTTGGCATGGCGTACAAAAAAGACGTGGACGACCCGCGGGAAAGCCCCTCGTTCGAGCTATTGGAATTGCTTCTTGGCCGAGGAGCGGATGTCAGCTATAGCGACCCGCATATCCCCCACCTGCCAAAAATGCGGCACCATGACGTGCCGGCGCTTTCCAGCCAGGAATTGACGCCCGAATTTCTGGAATCGCGGGATTTGCTGCTCATCGCGACCGATCATACGGCGTTTGACTACGCCCACATCGTGCAGCATGGGCGGATCATCGTGGACACCCGCAATGCAACCAAAAATGTAAAAGCGGGACGCGACAAAGTGAAAAAAGCTTAATCGAGGGAAAAAGAGACGGGAGTTTGGAGACGGGAGACAGAAGGGGATCGATGAGAGACGGCAAAGACAGGCGGCGGACGAAAGTCCGCCGGTGTGCGGGCGGCCCAGCAGGAGATAGGCCAGTGTGCTGTTTAGCCGCGACGCGCGACAGACATTCTCTTTAACCTCCGCAGCGCGAAAGCAAGTCAGCGGCTCCTTTGCGATGAAAAAAGTCACCTAGCGTTTCGCCGGGCTGGCGGTCGGCTTGAAAGTAAGCAAATAGCGGCACAAGCGTCGCCACCACCTCGGCCGTGGGGACCAGATCTTTGTACAAAAAGTTCAAGCGATCTCCCAGCAATCGTCCTCCCACAAAAATGGTGTACTTATCGTCTGTCTTTCCCACCAGGCCGATATCGCAGTTATACGGACGCGCGCAGCCGTTGGGGCAGCCGGTCATGCGCAAGGTAAATGGCTCGTTGTCCAGGCCTAGCTTTTGGAGTTCGGGTTCTAATTGATCAATGATTCCGGGCAACACCCGTTCGCTTTCGGCCACCGCCAGACCACAGGTTGGTTTTGCCACGCAAGCCATCGACCAACGGCGGACGGTGCTGATTTCCTCTGTCGTGGGAGCCTGGTATTTGCGGCAAATGTCGGCAATCACCCCCCGCGAAACCGCGTCCAGGTCGATAAATAGAATGCTTTGGTGCGCCGTCAGCCGCAAATTGCAATTCAGCGTGCGGCAAATTTCCCGCAGGGCTGATTTGAGTTGGATTTGCTCATTGTCCACGATGCGGCCATTTTCGACATTTAGCCCATAGTAATAGCGCCCGTCACCCTGTTCCCGCCAGCCCAGGTGGTCATCGTGCCCGGTCACTTCCGTGGCCGTGGGGAGAGCCAGCGGAAAATTGACGTACTGGCGCACATACTGGCGAAATTGCTCCATCCCCAAATTGGCCAGTGTATATTTTAGCCGGGCCACTTTGCGGTCGGCGCGGTTGCCATGATCGCGCTGCACCTTGACCACCGCCACGCCAATCGCGATTGCCTGATTCGGGGTGACAAAGGCCAACTTTTTTCCCACGGCGGGAAAGGTCTTGGCCGCGCTGGGGGTCACCCCCATGCCTCCGCCGATCAGCACATCGTAGCCCACAATACGCCCTTGCTCCACGATTGCCAAATAACTCAAATCATGCGCATACAGATCCACGCAGTTATCCTCTGGCGTGGCGATGGCAATTTTAAACTTGCGCGGCAGATACGTTTGTCCATAAATCGGTTCCTGGTCCTCGCCGGACAGCGACGTCCCATAACCGGGACTGACATGGGCATAACGAGGATCGCCATGCAACAGTTGCTCTTCGCCGGTTTCGTCGTCTCGCAGCCAGATCTCGTAATAAGCGCGGGTGCGGGGCGCTAGTTCCCGCGCCAGGGCGTCGGCTAGTTCCTGCAGATCCCGATGCACGGCGTTGGTATGGTCGGGCGCGGGGCAACACATGACATTGCGGTTGACGTCGCCGCAGGCGGCCAGCGTGCTTAATTTAATGTCATTAATTTTCTTGATGCATTCCTTTAATTCGCTTTTGGGAATGCCATGCAGTTGCAACCCCTGGCGGCTGGTGATACGCAGCGTGCTATTGCCCAGTTGATCGGCGATATCCAGTTCCGCCAGCAACTGCGCGCTGGTCAGCTTGCCTCCGGGAATCCGCGAACGGACCATCATGGAAAAAGCCTTGCCGCTTTTGGCCCCATCTTTCTTGGTCCGGGCGTCCCGGTCATCCTGTTGGTAAGTGCCGTGATTCTTTAGCAGTTGAATGGATGGCTTGCCAAAAAAGTCGTTTCCATCGGTCAACTCCCGGTCAATGTCTCCGCGCAGATAATGGCTTTGCGTCTTGAATCCCTCCACTGGCGAAAGTTTTTCTACGGGACCGCTGGTAGTGGACTCCGCGGTTAGGGGAGAAGAGGCAGGGGTGGAAAGCGTATCAGCCATGGGGCACCTCGACAAAACCTAGGATTGACCGCAAAAAATGCAGTTATTTGGCAAAAGTGACAATCGTACACAATCCCCAGCCGTTAACCTACTACGATTTATGACGGCAAATCAATGCCAAATGTTCACTTTGTTTACGTAAATACTGAACTTTTATCCTAAACGGGTTCCATAGCTTGGAAAACTAAGCCCCGTAAAACTTTACGGGAATACCGGTTGACGACCTAAGACATATCCCCTTACAACAAAAGCTGCAACGCCATTAGTGATTTTTATATACTCCTACACAAAATGGCATAATAAGCAGCGGTTATTCAATGGATTATGCATCACGGATTGTTTAGTCGCAGAATGGATTTTTGCAATTGCCGCAATTACCAAGGTGTGTGATGGAAAACCTCGCCTACAATGACATCCTGCCGGTTGTACCCTCTTCCCCGTCGACCGAGGCCCATCTCGGGCAATGTAATCGGATTGCTTTGGCGATTCAAACACTTACCCACGCAGCCATCCGGGACTTGCGGGTCGAGTCCAACGGCCAGAAAGTGATTTTGACGGGTGAATGCAGCACATTTTATCTAAAGCAACTGGCCCAAGAAGCGGCGCTGCCGCTGGCTGGCGGGTTATTGATTCACAATGAAATTGTGGTACGGCATGCCTTGCCGCGGTAAAGCTTGGCCATTTTATTAATTGCCGGAATGTAGCAAGCGAAACCGGACGCAGGCACCTAGCCGCGAATGTTAATCGCTAAACAGTCCCGTTGCGTACCAGATGCCGTTATTGCCACGCTTGATGTCAAAAGAATAACTGGCATGTTGGGCCCGCACCGCCCCCCAATGGCCAGCGGACTGTCGCCAGCTTTGCACACAATCGGCACAAGAGTCTAGCAAGTTCTGTTGTGGCCAGCTTTCAGCGACGACTTCGCGCGGCAGCCCCGCATAACCGCGACGCTGGGCTAGTCGCCCGCGAATTCGTTCAAACCGCTGCCCCCAGTGGTGGTGGCCCTGGTTTTGAATACGCGCTTGATAGTGCGAATGGCTGGCGGCTTCTTCGCCCAAGACGGCATCATGTGCCCCCCAGGCGCTCGCGGGACGTTCGGGATGCATGCGTACGGCAAGGATCAGCGAGCGTTGCGTAAGAGTTCCCGCCGGCAAGCTAAGCAGCGCGGGAACGGCGGACTTTTCGTAGCGATAATATTTTCCCGCTGAAAACGGCACTTGGCTGACCACTTGGCGATAATGGGGCGTATTGGGATTAGCCAGATCGATCACCGCCAGTCCCGCCTGGCCCTGCATTTCGCCAAAACTGGCATGGCTAATCAAGCGTATCTTTTTCCCCGAGCTGGATATCGTTTGTTCCAATGATTGTCTGAGCAACACAAAGTTAGAGAGGGATTTTGCATGACGGGGATCTTGCAATTGACGCAGGACATCCGCCGCGTGACCGGCACGGTCTGTTGCTGGCTCAAAAAGCATGAGAAGATATTTTTTGTCTTGTTCGGCTTCCTTCATGGCCGCCCCATAGTCCGTCAACCACGTGATTTGCCGAAGAGCAGGCGCTTTCGCGGCTGGGGGCGGTGGGACAACTTTTTTATCCACGACGGCCGTCGCTTTTGACGGCAGCGGGGAAATCATGGGTAGTGTGGTTTGCTGACCCCAAAGTCGCCCCGAGTTAAAAGCAATCGCCATACTCAGCGAGATTCCCCCCAGCAAGCACCTAAAAATCGGTATCCGGGCTTTAAGAAAATGCTCCACCCAGCGAAATTCCGTGCAAGAAACGTGTCGGGGATGAATGCCGTCGGACAACAGTCTCTCCGCAGTGAACGCTGGACAAGCCATGCTATACCTCAAGAATAAAGGAGACGCCGGGCGCAATTTGCCCTCTTCCTTGAGAGGCAAAAAACGGACCTGCGGGTCCAAACCTGCAAAAGGTGGGGAAATTCGGGCATTTTATGGGTCAACCCAGCGATGCGCGAATTTTCGGAATAACAGGATCCTACTGTTTAGCTAAAAAGGGTAGTTTGCAGAACCTGGATATGTTATGCTAGTTGGGCAGCCTGTTGGCAAGTGGGAGGAACGGACTTTTCTCGTCTTTTTTGACCTAGTCTTAGGAAGAGAACAAGCTGTTTAGTTGAGCATTTTTTCCCCATAGCACCGTGATGGAACGGCGATATGGCAAATGCTTTTCCCTCTGGCTCTAGAGGCTCTCAGCGTTCCGCTTTTCCCTGTTGATTGGTTCTCTTCAAATAAGATTTACGATCATGCAGACCCGCATTCATGCCGTCGTGCGCCCGGCCTTGATAGTTGTCGCGATCTGGTTCGCCAGCTTTGGGAACCAGCTTTGGGCAATGGCCAATCCGGCAAACACGAAAAACGCATTGGTAAATTTAGAGCGGTACCTCAGCCAGTTTCCCGCGGGATCAACCTGGCGCGATTACCTTGAACTAGAGGCGTTACACGCCGAAGCCGATGCCCCTCCCCACGCTTCACGCCCCGCGTTACTCACCACGCTGCGCAAATTGCATAGTGGCGCGGCGGGTTTAGAGCTGGCCCCGTTTGTTAATTTTCGCCGGAGCCTCCTTTCCGAGTTATCCAACGCCGAACTTGTTGAGTTTTTGCAAAATTTCCAAGGCGCCTTTCGCGCTGTCAACCCCGAAGAACTCCATGCCGCGCGAAGTGAACTGATACAGGCGGTGCAACAACTGGATAATTATCTGACACCCGGCGGCGCAAACGGCCAAAAGTGGAAAAAGTTCTTTCATTGGGACGATTTACAAAAGCAATTGGCCGCGGGGGATCAGGCTGACCCCGAGATGCTGTACTTTCTCAGCACGCTCTTTATCGAGGGGCACGAGGGGTTGGAACTACCCGTCATGCAAAACACCCGTAAAGCCATCATCCGCTATATGGACTTGCTGGAAACCGCTCAAAACGTCCAAGCCAATATCCAATTTCCCCAAGAAGTCCAAAAATTAGGGGCCACCCTGGCCGAATTCAACCAACAACCCAATCACAAAAATCGAACCGCCGTGGGCCTGCAAGTAGGACGGCTGGCCGCCGCTGGCCAAATCCCCGAAATTCTGCACACCGTGCGTTCCCGCTTTTCCCGCCCTAATCTATGGGTGCGGGTCAGCGAACGCCTAGTCGGGTCGGGAATCAACAACCACATTAGCCAGGTAGATCCGTTGACGGATAATATCTTGGGAACCTCCATTCGGGGCACAACCAACACCCAAGCGTGGCTAGTGGCAAGTCTGCGGGATAATCCCAACTATGCGCTGATCGATCTGCATCTGTCAGGCAATGTGTATTCCAAGACTGTCGGCGTCAATGGACCGGCGGTTATCCATAGTAACGGCGTCACCCGGATTGACGCACATAAGCTCATGGGTATTTATCCACAGGGAATCACCGCTGGCTCGGCCACGGCCTGGGCGGATACCGACACGACCTTTACGGGGATTGGTTCCAATCGCAAGCACTTTAATGGCTTGATCACCAAGGTCGCAACAAAACGGGCCTATGAAAGCAAGCCCCAGGCCGAAGCTATCGCCAGCCAGCATGCCCAACAACGACTGCAAAACCGGATGGAGGCCCAGGCCGGTCCGCTGATCGCGCAGGCCGACCGCGACTTAAAACGGCGGGTCAAAACGCCATTGATCCGTTGGGGGCTGACGCCTCAGGACTTGGCGATCTCATCCAGCGCAGACCATTTATATATGCGTTCATTGACCGCGGCGTCATTTCAGATGGCGGCCAATGACCAGCCCCCCGCGATTGCCGCCACGCCCTTGCCGGCCGAGATGGTGGTCAACGTGCATGAGTCGCTGGTCAATAATGCCGCAGCGACGGTCTTTGGTGGGCGAACCATGACCAAGGACGACCTGGAAACAATGCTGGTTCGCCTGACGGGCAAAACCCCCGCGGAATTTAGCCAGGGAAGCCCCTCCCCCATGCTAGACCCTGACAACCCGGATAAGGAAGATCTGGAAAACAAGGATTACGCGATAGCCTTTAGCAGTGAAAATCCCATTTATGTGGAATTTGCCGATGGAGGCTTTAAAGTCACCATCGCCGCCGATCGCTTTATCTCGCGGCCAAAGGTCAAGCCGGCGTCCGGCCCCACCCCCGCCGATGCGGCGAATGCGGCTGGGGAAGAGGAAAAAGAGTATCCCGGAGCCTACATCAGCGCCAATTACAAGCTGGAAACCAACGGGAGGGGTATTCGCGCGGTCCGCCAAGGTGACATTGAAATTACCTTTGATCAAATGATCGATACCGAACTGCGCGTCTTGCGGCGGCGACTGGCGGCCCGCTTTGGCGAAATCTTTAAACCCACGCTAGAAGGTGAAGGCCTGCAATTGCCAGGAAACTACGCCAAAATGGGCAAGCTTTACGTCCAATCGTTTATCAGCGACCAGGGCTGGCTGCAATTAGGCTGGCGAAATTAACAGCGCCGGTTGCTAGCGGGGACGATAGGTGGTGTCGCCGGTGGCCCGCAAATATCGCAGTCCCTGCCGCAGATTCGTCCGGGGACCTGTTTTTAAATGTGCCGCCCATGCTGGATCAGGCTCTTCCCGAAACAATGCCAAATGCGCGAGGGCCCAACCGTACATCGGGTCATTCATGTATTCCGGCTTGAGTAATTGAGAGTCCGGCCATTGTGTGTAACCGCTGCGCCACCCACCCCGCGGCACATTCGCTAAAAATATTCCCAGCCCAAAGTGGACCACCGTCAAATCCGTCACGAGTTCGTGGTCGTATACCTCTCCCCAAATTCGATCCTCGCCCAGTAATCGCACATGGGCCAATTCATGGGCCAGGGTTCCCACCAAGGTCATGGGATCTAGCAACTGGCTGGTTTCGACTCGTATTCGAAATCCGTCATCGTCCATCTCAAAGGTTCCCGCCGCCTGCCCCACGGCGTGCCCTTGGTCGTTGACCAGGTAGGTGTCGGTATTTTTAAAGAACACCAATTCCACGCTAGCAGGTTCGACATCCATGTAATAGCAGATCCGATCCAGCATCGTGCGGACCGTCTTATACGTCCCATCGTAGCGATCGGGAAAATACCGCGGCGTGGGCAGGATCACCGGCCGCCCACTAAAAGCACTGTCGGGAAATTCCTCCGCCAGCCATAACAAGCGATCTTCGACCCATTCCTTGGCCAGGGGATCGCAAGGACAAGTAGGAGGGAAAAGCCAATTCCACATTCCGGGCCATCAGCTAGCAAAGGTTTTGAATTGACGGATAATTTACGCGATCATCCGGGAAAAGTTCTGGTGGAACGATTTTTCTAACATTTGGCGAACACTTTTTCCACAAAGAACAACAGAATCGGGATAATTCCCTGATTATTTTACTAAGGTGTTTCCCTATATGCACTTACGTTGTATTTCAGAATTCTAATTTATTTGTAAAAACCCCAGTTTTGCGAAAAAAAAGCGTGCCAGCACAGAGTTTGCAGATTGGGAAAACTGTGAGGTACTTGCCACAGAAAAAAAATCGGGTGAAATAGAGCATGTTAAGAAGCGTGAACGCGAAGAGGCGGTATAGGAAGGTCACGCAGGGCGTTCGCCCACGGGTAGTTTTGTGTTGCTAGCAACTTTGGGTCAATCACTCATGCTGATGCCAGTGAAATTCACAATTACTACAATTAATATTTACGGATTCTACTTGCGAGGATTGCATGCCTAGGTCAAAGCTAGTCCACGAGGTTCGTTTAGGACAGGTGCGGGCGACAGTTTGGGAAGAGTCTCGCCCGGAAGGAATGAAGCATTCGGTTGCTTTGCACCGGATGTCACGAATTGACAATCATTGGTTACCGGTGGAACGATTTGAGCCGGAAGATCTGCCTATCTTGGCGGAAGCACTCGACTTGGCCCATTTATGGATCTGCGAACAAGAAGTGCTGATTGGCTAGCGGGCAACTTTTGCTAGCGATTCATTCTTTGCTAGCGGGATATAGTGAAGCCTCGGGTTACAGTGAAGCCTTGGGGCAAATGCAACCTTTGTTTAGTTGCAAGACACGTTCAGTGGCAACTATGCGTTGTCGCTTTCTACGTTGATGGCGAAGCATTCTCCGCCCTATACGGCGTAATTGATGCTAGCATATCTGCCGCCGGATTATCTTTTCCGGTGATTTTCTGATTTTTTGACGCTGTTTTATTTCAGTGAAAATCTGTCAGGCCAGTGATTATTGGCCCCTTGCCGATTTTTTCTTGATTCGAATTGCCTAGCTGGCGCGCCTGTTGTAAGATTCTTGCCCAAATGAAATTTTGCGCGGGTCCGCGGCCCGACGGGGGGGGCGCGTGAGTGAACGAAATCAATGACAAGGACGTCTGCGATGCGGATTTCGGTAATTTTAAGCACGTACAATTCGCCTGATTGGTTGGAAAACGTGCTCTGGGGCTACTCGGTGCAAACATGGCCTCCTCTGGAAATCGTGATCGCGGATGATGGCTCCACCCCCGAAACCTGGAGGCGGATCGAAAGTCTGCGTGGCGCGACCGGGTTGCCAATTCGTCATGTCTGGCATGCGGACCAGGGTTTTCGCAAATGTGCGATTTTGAATGCGGCCATTCGCTCCGCCCAGGGGGATTATTTTATTTTTTCCGACGGGGATTGCATTCCCCGGCGGGACTTTGTGGAACATCACGCGCGTCTGGCGCGGCCGGGCCGATTTTTATCCGGCGGTCTCCTGCGGCTGCCCCTGGAATTAAGCCACAAAATCTCTTCAGAAGATATTCGCGCGGGTCGGGCAACCGACGCCGCTTGGCTGCGAATTAACGGTCTGCCCGGGACTTTCAAATTGCTCAAACTTGCCGCGGGGCCGCGCTGGGGATGGTTGTGGGATCAGCTAACCCCCACCCGCGCCACCTGGAACGGGCACAACGCCTCCGGCTGGAAGAGCGATCTGATCGCGGTGAATGGCTTTGACGAGCGTATGCAATACGGCGGCGAAGACCGCGAATTAGGAGAACGGCTCATACACACCGGGATTCGCCCAATGCAAATTCGCCACCGGGCCGTCTGCGTCCACCTGGAACACGCGCGGGGTTACGTTTCCGACGAAGCTTGGGCCAGAAATCTGCAAATTTGGCGCGATACCCTGGCTCGCCGGGCAACCTGGACCGACTTTGGGTTGATTCAAAAAAACTCCGCACAAGGCCCCGCGCAGGCCGCATAATTTTTTTGCACCGTCAGACATGGAATTGATTTCACACCAACCCCACGTAGCTCATCCCCGCTTTGTGCTGATGGATCATTCGATCAAGCGGCTGGGGGGGCATAACCTGGAATACGCCGTGCATGTGTTGGCGGCGGCGGAGCAGGCGGGTTTTCAACCTGTGCTGGCGGTAAACCGGCAATTTTCAGCAACACGGCAGATTTCCCCCTCATGGCGGGTTTTGCCAGCGTATCATTACACCACGTACGAAGTCCCCAAATGGCGGGCCCGCCAGTCAAGGCTAGACCCCGCGGCGGAATTCGCCCGCTTGGTACGGCGGCAGGACGGCGGGGAGACTTGCCCCACACCTGAGGCGCATTCGGCAACATGGTGGCAGTGGCTTTCGCGGCCAATACGGCATTGGTTGTGGCAACGATATGATCGTCAACTCACGCGCTTTATCCAACAGTTTGCCGCGGACACGGCCTGCGTCTGGCAAAAACTGGGCCTGCGACAGGGGGACCAGATTTTGCTGGCCACCGTGATGGAGAGTGAATTGGCGGGCTTGGTCCAATTTTTTGAAGTAGAACCCGCCGCACTGGCCGTGGATTGGCATTTGCAGTTTCATTTTAAATTATTTGGCGGCAGGGAACCGGACTATCCCGCGCAGCAACCACAAAACCCGAACTTGGCTAGAATCTTTGCCGATGCCGCGGCACTGCCCGGGCAACAGCTAAAAATATATTGCACGACGGATCGACTGGTCGAGCAATACCACCGGATTACCTCCCTGCCCGTGCGTGATTTACCCTGGCCGGTCAATCCGCAGTTTGCCTTGCATACCAGGGAATCCGTAAGTTGTCCGCGACCGTTGCGCGTGGGTGTACCAGGTTGCATTCGCGCCGAAAAAGGAACAGGCCAACTCGCTCCGGTGGTTGCCGCATGCGCTCAAGAATTCGCGCCCGAAGGCCAAATGCAGCTCTTTGTGCAAAGCAAGCGGTTAGGCAAGCTCAGTCCGTTGTTGCGCGAGTCTGCGCAATTTTATCCATCGGTCGCGGCGGCTCGTTCATGTCGAAGGTCGGTCGCCGTGGTTAAATGGCCGCTGGGAACACGGGATTACCTGGAATTTATCCGCGCGACGGATATTGGACTGCTGTTGTACGACGCCAGCGAATATTACGTTCGTTGCTCGGGCGTGTTGGTTGAACTTTTGGCCGCGGGAAAACCGGTAATTGTTCCCGCAGGTTGCTGGATGGCCAACCAACTGGCCGAAGCCAACTGGCTGCATGTCGAGCAAATCTTACAAGCGTGTGCCATCGTCGAAAAAATACCCAGTCCAGCATGGAACTGGCGGTATCGGCCAGAGTATGTGAAAACAGCGACCTCTGCGCCGCGGCTGTTTGATAATGCCGAGCCCAAGCAGGGTTTAACCGCGGGGGGACATCTTCAACCTGCCACCATGGCAGAGGTGACGGTTCCGGCAAATTGTGCCCAACTGGCCTTGAGTTGGCGATGGCCCGGCCCACCGGCCCCTGGAAGTTATCTGGCTGTGCGTTGCAACAGCTTTAATGCCGCCAATAGCGCCCTTGGCGAATGGCGCGAAATCACCGGACAACGCGCCAGTACAACATCCGTTCCACGGCAACAAGGCTTATTAATTCCACTTCCCCGGGGGACGCGGCGGTGTGAAATTTCCCTGCAGAACGCGTATCACAATCATCCTTTGAGTCTGGCAGATGTGGAATGTGCCTTCCTTGATGTTCAGCATGAGCAGCCTTCCCCGCCTCTCGGCAAATTTGGACTCTGCTTTGCCGATGTGGGAATGGTCGGACACTTACTCAGGCAAATGTGTACTAACTATATAGCTTATGCCCAAGGAGCGCGGGAGCAGGCTGCCATGTGGGCCAAGCAGCATTCTCCAGAGGAAGTTATAACGCAATTAACATCAAACACTTACAAACCATCCCTGCATCAGTCGCGTGCAGCGTAGTATGACTAATCTTGATTATTAATGGAATTGATGACAAGTATCTATGGTAATTGCTATTATTTTTATCACAGAATGTATTGATTCTTTGCAATAAATGGCATTTTGCGCCATAATCGCAACTGTCTTGGCCATGTTGGATTTCAACACGCGTACCGCGTGAATTTCAAGTGCGCAAACTTTGACTGTCGTGCGTCTTCGGCGCGGGGGTGTTTCCCCCTTTGTTTATTCCTTAAGGTACATCAATGAAAACCCCAAATTTCCGCCGGATGACGTTGGCTGCTGTGGTTTGTTTGCTACCCGCGACTCTTCCCGCAGCGGATCGATTTTGGATCGATCCATTAGGGGGGAATTTTGTGGATAACGGCAATTGGTCCGCCGTCAGTGGCGGCGCGGGGGGCGCAAGCGTGCCGGGGGCGGCGGATGACACAAATTTTGATCTTAATAATACCTATACAGTGTCATTTTCAGGCAATGTAACCAATAACTCGTTGGATGTGGATAATGGAAATATCACGTTCGATTTGAATGGATTAACCTACACCTTGCTGACTAATTTTGGCGTGGATATTGGGACAGTATCGAATCAAACCGCGCGTTTGACCCTTATCGATGGAACATTGAATAGCGATGGCACTGGAGACGACATCTTTGTTGGGCTTTTTGGCACGGGATTTTTAACCGTCGGGACAAATGGCAAAGTGGGCACCGACACCATTCGGCCAGATTTTAATATAGGATCCAATTCCGCGGGAACCTTAACGATTAACGACAATGGGCAGGTCTTTGGACAGACAATGGTACTGGCAAGCAATTTCGGGACCGGGACCGCCACTGTCACCGGCCCCCAGGCCAGCATTGACCTAAGCGGGGGCGTGACCGTGGGATCATCTGGCACGGGGTCCCTTAACGTGCAGAGCGGCGGAACATTCAACACCCTAGGTTCGTTGACGATTGGAAGCGCGACTGGATCGGAAGGAACCGCCACGATCACGGGAAGCGGTTCTAGTCTTAACGCCGGATCAATATCGATTGGTTCCATTGGCCTGGGTACACTCACCATTAGCTCGGGGGCGACTGCCAGTACAACAAGCCTTACCCAAGCCAGTAGCGGCGTCAGCGTGGGAAACGTGGTGGTCACGGGGACCGGATCGGTCCTCAATCTTTCTTCCACCCATACGATTGGAGGGGCGGGGGAGGCCTCACTGACCATTTCCGCCGGCGGCCAGCTTAATTCGACCTCGAATGTTTCAATCGGCAATACCGGTTCGGCGAATGGCATGGCCACTGTCACGGGGGCAGACTCGCGTTGGACATTGGGTAGCGGCTTGGCTGTCGGGGCAGCCGGTCCCGGGGCGGTTACAATTTCAAACGGGGGGTTTTTTAGCACGACGCAAAACATTGTCTTGGGAACGACGGCTCCTGGCGCGGGAACCTTTACCGTCACCGGCGCGGGTTCGCAAAGTTTTTGCGCGTCGTTCATAGTTGGAAACGCGGGCCAAGGGACATTTAACGCGCTGTCGGGCGCCGAAGTTTATGTCTCTGGCAATCTCAGTATTTTCGATCCCGCGGGGGCTCCGGTCGGCGCCATGCTCTTGGATGGAGGATCCGTCTTTGTCAGCGGCAATTTCCAAAATTCAAGCGCGTTCAACTTTGTGGACGGCTTGCTGCGGGTTAATGGCAATTTTCAGGCCGCGGCCGCGACGGGACCGTTTACGCTGAACGGCACGGACAATAGCGACCTGCCAACACTGGAATTGATTGGCGGGGGATTAACCTCCAACATCACCACGCTGAATGTGGGGACGAATCGGCGCGGCGAATTACGCCTCCGCCAGGGGCGGATTGTGAATTTGGGGGCGAACTCCATCAATATCGCCTCGCTACCGGGAGGGGAGGGGACGCTCACCGTCGATTCGAGCGCGCGGCTACTCAGCAGCGGTACGCTCACCGTGGGGGGGATCGGCTTTAATTTTGGAGGCACGGGAACATTGAATATCGCCACTGGAGGGAGTGTCGATATTGGCACGTTGTTTGTCTTGGGGGACGGCACGGTTAATCTCACCGGGGGAGAGTTGGCGTTCGATTCAATAGGCTTTCTCTCGGGCACCGTCAATTGGTCCAGTGGCACGGTCCGTATGGACGCGGCTTCCAATACCATAGACGCTACTTTTGTAGAAAAATTCTTAGGCCCCGCCAATACGCTGGGCCCAGGTCGGTTGCTCTCGACTCCCGTTGCCGCGCATACATTAACTCTTACAAGCCCCATTACCCTCACGGGAGGCATGATCGACGTCAGTTCGTTTGTCAATCAAACCACACTCCAAATCCAGGCTGGTCAGGTGCGTGGCTTTGATACGGCGGCAAACTCCGGGGTGGTCCTGTTATCCCATCCGTTGGCCATATTCGACGGCTCAACAATCTCCAACACCGGCACAATTCGCGGCACGGGCAATGTAAGGGGTTCGTTAATCAATCAACTAACCGGCCGAGTCGAGGCACTCACGGGCGAACGGCTGATTTTACAAGACCCAACCTCAAACGCCGGCACCGTCTCGGTCATCGGCGGCGAACTCCAATCCAACGCGTTATTTACCAACGCCGTCAGCACGGGCCTGATCGCTGCCCGCAATGCGCTGCTCAAGTTTAACGGCGGTCTTACCAATAACGGCTCGGTCGGCCTTTCTTTTGGAACCAGCGACATTTACGGCGACATCACCAATTCCGCCACGGGCCGGATCACCGTCTCGGGGAATTCCAACGCCACGTTCTATGATGATCTGGTCAATAGCGGCGTCGTGCAGGTATCCACCGGCTCCACGGCGGTCTATTTTGGCGGTGTCAGCGGCGCGGGCAGCTTTCCCGGCGGCGGCACTAACATGTTCGAAGGGGACCTTCGCCCCGGTGCTAGCCCGGCCAATATCGTCTTTGGGGGGAACATTGTTCTGGGAAGCCTGGCCAACACCCAAATCGAAATTGGCGGCCTAATCCCCGGCACCCAGCACGACCAAATCAACGTGGGGGGTTCGGCCTCGCTCAACGGCAACCTGGAATTAGCTCTCATCAACGGGTTTATGCCAACGCCAGGCGATAGCTTTACCATACTCAACGCCGCCAATAGGATCGGTACATTTAGCAGCGTCACGGGGACCAACCCCGCGCCGGGAATCACCCTGACACCCATTTACCTCCCCACCAGCGTGGTCATCCTGAGCAGCACGACCGGCGATAAGGTCTGGGGTGTCGATGCCAGCGGCAACGCTAGCGTGGGCGGCAATTGGGTGGGCGGCGTTGCTCCCGGCGGCATCGGCGACACGGCGGCGTTTACAACAATTATCACGGCCAATCGAGTCGTGACGCTGGACGCGCCCTTAACCGTGGGAACGGTAAAATTCGACGATAACAACAACTATACGATCGCCGGCCCTGGCACGCTCACCCTGCAAAACACCGGCATGTCGGCGGCAAATATCAGCGTCCTAAACGCCCACGGAAATGGCAGCCACACAATTAACGCCAATGTCAACGCCTTAAGCAATGTCAATCTCAGCCAAGGGAGCGGCGGCATATTGACCTTGGGGGGAAATGTGACCCTCGGCGCTTCTCGCACCCTGAATAAAACAGGGGGAGGCGCGGTCCTCTTGACTGGGGGCCAAACCTACAATAACAACTCCACCCTCAGCTTCGCCGGGGGACCGATCACCTACAACCTGGACGGTATGGACGGGGTCGCTTTAGGTACGGGCGTCACGGTGCAACTGGCCGCCGGAACACAACTCAATCTGGCCGGTAGCAACACTCCGTTTTCCGATGGCACCGACCGCGCGCGGGTCTTTACCAATTCCCCCACCAGCCTGCTGAATATCCTGGGCATTAATCAAGCCGCTGGCCGAGTTACGGGACCAGTGACGATCGCCTTTCCCAATGGCAGCCCCACGGGACGCACCGATCTCGACACTCGCACTGATTTAACAGTCACCGGTCTGCGGCAAAATCGACTCACTCTGGCCCCAGGATCGCCTGTCATTCCCACCCGGCTTACCGTGGAAGCAACCGACGGCGCGGCGCAGGGGTTGCTGGTCCTGGATAACACGACAGTCAATGGAGGCACCGGCGCGCCGGGACTGATACTAGGGAATGACGCTTTGATCGACCTGAACGATAACGACCTGGTCCTCCACTACGAGGACACCCCCGCCGATCCCAATCCCCTGGCCACCGTCACCGGTTACCTGGATAACTACTACAGCTTTGGCATGGCACCCGGCAGCGGGGTGCCGATCATCGGCAGCACCGTTGTTGATAACTCTGGTGGTACCCGCGTGATTATCGCCGTGGACAACGTCAACACTCAATTTGGCAATATCGGCAATCCTTTTTATGATCTCACCCTGGGGGATTCCAACCTAGGGACAGGTTTTACCCAAATCATTATTCGCTTTACCTATCCGGGGGACTACAACCTGGACGGACAGGTGGACGGCGGCGACTATGTCGTGGTCGATTCGTTCCTTGGCACACCCACGCCTGGATTATCCGGGGGTTGGACGCTGGGGGACGGGGATTTTGACGGCATGGTCACTTCGGCGGATTACCTGCCGATCGACAGCAACTTTGGCTCGGGCGTGGGGAATCCCCTAGGCGTGAATTTGGGGTATATCGGTAATGCAGCCAATCCTGCGGTAACTGCCATTCCCGAACCGAGCGTCTGGCTGGCAGCGGGACTGGCCAGCCTGGGTGTCGCCCGCCTGGGCCTGCGCCGGCGGCGGTAGGGGGCAGGGGAGAGGGGTTAGGGGTCAGGGAGACGCGGGACGCGAGGCGCGGTGCGTGGGACGCGGACCTGCCGCTTAGCCGCGACGCGCAGCGGAGCACGGTATTTGGTTTTTGGAATTTGGTTACTGGTATTTTTGCTACGACCCACAAAGCCACCGATGGTATCGGCGGTCCGCGACGCGGTGGACAGCAATATTTGTAGGAGGCAACTCCGTTGCCGAATATCACCGTGCAGGGGTGCGTAGGCCCCTTGCCGCGATGCACGGCGCAGCGTAGCGGACAGTACCCAGATCGTCGAATTCTGGGTACTACCTACTTCACTCATAATATTTACATTCAAGTTCCTTTTCTCATTTAAAATTCACAACTTCACACTTTAACACGCCACAAGGTTCATCATGCAACAGAATCGCAACCACACAGCCAAGCGTCTTTCCCTGGCCTTGGCAATTGCCCTGGGTACCCACTTCACACAATCCGCATTAGCCGTGGACCGGACGTGGGATGGCAACGGCCTGGTCCCGCCCAATGGCACGTTTAGCGTGGCGGCCAACTGGGACACAGCGGTGCCGCTGGCGGCGGACCGGGCAATTTTTAACATTGCCAATGCCTACACGGTGACGTTGGCCACATCGCCCACGTATACGCAGAATGACGTGACGGCGGGGACGGTGAACTTTCGCAGCAATAACGCCACGGTGCGCACTGTGACGCTAACCGGTGCAGACGCATTGAACGTGGATAACGCCACGTTATCCATTGGGAGCGCGGCGTTACCGGTGGTGGTGAACACAACTAAGTTTGAGGTCGGTTTAGCGGGCGCCGCCACGATTGAGATCGATGGCGGTAATTCGGCTCTCAATGTTTCCGGGCCGGGGACAACTATTATTGGGCTTAATGGCAATGATGGCACCGTCTTCTTGTCCAATGGGGCCACGCTTTCTTTTGCCCCTACCGCGCAATTAAATCTTGGCATTTCGGGATTTGCCGCGACTGACGCATTTTTGAATATTCAGAGCGGATCGACGGTGACCGCCGGAGATATTTTTGCCGGAACTAGTTCAAATGGTGGCGAGGGTAATATTTTGATCACCGGCGCTGGATCACTATTGAATTTACCGACAGCGGCGGATTCCCTGACGTTGGGGGCGGCGGTCGGCACCGAGATTTCCGATTTGGACGTGATAAACAACGGCACCCTCACAACGGCCGGGATCACGACTATCAACAACACCGGGGATGTATTTATCGCAACCAATGGCACCTGGAATGCCAATAACAACGTCAGCATTAATGGCGGCAGCCTGAGTCTGCTCAGCACCGGAAATTTCAATTTGGGGGCAAATCGCACGCTGGCGATTTCTAACTCCGGCGAATTCTCCTCCAATAAGGACTTGCTGATTAACAGTGGCCAAATTCTGAACGTCACCGCTGGCGGCGAACTGCTGGGGGCTAGTTCGATGCTCGTGGATGTGGGGGACGCCACGACCGGAGCTACCGTCACCGTCGATGGCACTGGCTCGCGAATCGCCGAATCGACCGGCAGCGCCAGTTTGCGGATCACCGGCGGCGCGGCCAGTTCCACGGTTACGGTCAGTAACGGGGGGAATCTGTCGCTCCCCTCGGGGTTGGCCTTGCAATCGTTGGCTGGCGTCGGCAACGCCACGCTCAATCTGCAAAGTGGCGGCACGGTCACCGCCAACACATTTAGCATGCTGAGCGATCTGGATGGACTTTCGCAAATCAATATCGGCAATGCCAGTGGTAATTCGTCGCTCACGTTGACGGGCGGTTTTACCTCAAGCATCGGCGATGGCGCCGGGGCACCCGACTCGGCTGTTGTCTCTGTCAACGGCGGCGGTGCTTTTGCGGCTGGAACCAATCCCATTTTTATTAACTCCACGGGGTTATTACATATCAACGGGGGTAATTTCTCTACGTCAGCTAGTATCTTGATTAATGGCGGGGAATTCCGGAGGAGTTCTAACACGAGCCTAATTTTCGGAAATGGCACTAATTTTACCATCCTGAACGCTGGTGAATTAAATGCTACAAGCCCACTTAGCTTTGCATCGAATCAAACTATTTCGATCACGGATGGTGGTAAAGTGCAAGGGACGGGATTTGTGGATGTGCAATCCGGAACGGTGGTGATCAGCGACCCAGGGACCACTTGGTCAGCGGGTTTCAACACGTTCTGGGGGTTCAATTCCGCCGATCCCTTAAATGTGACTATTTCCAATCAAGCCGTGGTTACATTAAATAGCCATATCCTGCGGCATAGTGGCGATGGAGCCACAAATGTCACCGTGGAAACCGGCGCAACGCTCAACCTTGACGGAACGACAAGTATTAATTCCAACGCTGGAACAATGGCCTCAAACGCAACTATCACCGTCACGGGGTCGGGTTCGACAATCGCATCCAGTGGAGCGAGCTCGATCACCCTGGGTCGGACGTTAGCGCAAGGCGGAACCGCCCGTATCGAAGTCCTTAACGGCGGTTCGTTTGCAAAAACTACCGGAGTCGTCATTCTCAACGAAACCGGGGTGTTCCGGCTCGATGGGGGGACGGCGGTCCTCCCCCAAGTCGATTACAACGGCGGCCGGATCGAGCACCTAAGCGGCAGCCTGACGATCGGGGATGATTTGCCAATTGGCATCAATGGCGCTTTTGGGGATAGTAATGTCACGATCAGCAGCGATGAGTACGTGACGGCCACGGGCGTTACCACCATTCGCGACTTTAAAACTCTAACCCTGGCGGGGGGGAGTCTGACGACCGCCGATATCACGATTCCCGCCGGCCAGGGGCAGTTTGCGTTTTTTAACGGCACGCTCAACCTGACCGGCCCGGGGGGACTTACGGTTGGCGCGGGGGGGCTTTTTGGCGCCAATTTGACAGTCGGCGCCAATCAAAACCTCAATGTAACCAACATTACCACCGTCACGCCCGGTTCGCTTTTGATCGTGGGGACGGGAGGCGACTTTTCCAGCGGCAGCCTTGGTAACAGCGGTGAAATCATTCTAGGCTCGCTCTCCGCGACTATCTCGGGGGGGACGGTCTTTAACAACGGCCTGATCCGCGGCGATGGACGTTTTCAATCACAAGTGACAAATAATACTGCTGGCGTTATTCGCGCCGAGTCCGGCGACCGGATCAAGTTCGAGGGAACCAATGGGCCCAACAGCGGCCGAATCAACCTGCAAGGGGGAACAGCAGAGTTCTTGCAACCATTGACCAATGGCGGCACCGGCCAGATCACCGGCCGGGGGACGCTGGTCACTGGCGGGACGGGACTGAATAACCTGGGGAATGTCGCGCTCAGTTCCGGCATCTCGGACATCTTTGGCGATGTGCTCAATAACACGGGCAACGCCGCGCTGGGCATTAGCGTCAGCGGCAACGCCGACGTGACATTCTGGGACGATGTGACCAACACCAGCGGGCTGTTTCGCGTGAGCGCGGGCAGCAGCGCCACATTCTTTGGGGGCTATAGTGGCGGCGGGATCAGCGGCACGGGGGATCTGTACTTTGAAGGGGACATTACCCCGGGCTTTTCGCCCGCCGATGTTGCCTTTGAAGGGGATGTCGCCTTTGGCCCCGCGGCCAATCTGGTCATGGAATTGGGGGGGAACACCCTGGGTTTCGAATACGACCACTTGCAGATTGGCGGCCTGGCCCAACTGGATGGTCTGTTGAGCGTGCGGCTGATTGACGGCTACCGCCTGCCAACGGGGGCCAGCTTTGACCTGTTTGACCTGCCTAACGCCCGAGGCCAGTTCAGCGGCATTAATCTGCCCGGCAACCCCGCCGATTGGGACCTGAGCCAACTATACAGTACGGGCCAGGTCACTTATGTGGGCGTGGCCATCCCCGAACCGAGCGTCTGGCTGGCAGCCGGAATGGCCGGCGCGGGTCTCGTCTGCCTGGGCCTGCGTCGGCGGCGGTAGGACTCGTCCGCAAAGTAGGTCCCGTCAGCAAAGTAGGTCCCGTCCGCCGGACGGGACTTGCTAGGGGACAGGGGTCGCGGGGCTGGAGACGCGAGGACAAAGCCGCCGATGGTATCGGCGGTCTGCGGTGCGGGAGGCGGGAGGCGAGAGACTGGAGACGCGGGACCACCCGGTAAGCCGCGACGCGCAGCGGAGCGCGGTATTTGGTTTTTGGAATTTGGTTGCTGGTATTTAGCTACGTCCCACAAAGCCGCCGATGGTATCGGCGGGGGCTGGGCGTATGACGGGTTGCGGAGCACCGCCACCATCCCCATTCTGTATTCATCATTCATAATTCTGCATTCAGCTAGACCACCGCCCTCCCGCCCATTATCATGCTGACTGGTATTCCGGGTCCTCTTGGCCCGTATCAACCAGTGATTTTACGCTTAGGCATCCACGCGCATGGCGGATTTATCCGGTTTTTCCACTGTAGGACCGTCCCAGTCCCCGAACCAATCCGGCCAACCCTGGTACCGGTTGCTCACCCGTTATCACTGGTTTGTGCTGGTGGTGGCGGCGCTCGGCTGGCTGTTTGACTGCCTCGACCAGCAGTTGTTTGTCATGGCCCGTCCCGCGGTCATGGCTGATTTCTTTCCCGTTCCCGCCAACGCCACCCCGGCAGAGAATGCCGCTATCCGCCAGCGGCAAAGCGACGGTGGCAACATCTCCACATCTATTTTTATGGCGGGTTGGGCGTTGGGGGGGATTGTCTTTGGCGTCCTGGGAGACCGCATCGGCCGCGCCCGAACCATGGTCATCACCATCCTCATGTATTCCCTCTTTACGGGGCTAAGTTCCTTTGCCGTCGGCCTGTGGGATTTTGCCTTTTACCGATTTTTGACCGGCCTGGGTGTCGGCGGAGAGTTTGCCGTGGGCGTGGCCCTGGTGGCCGAGGTGATGCCCGCCGCGGCGCGTCCCTACTGCCTGGGCCTGTTGCAGGCTCTTTCAGCCGTGGGAAACATCAGCGCTGCGCTCATCAATCTGGGCTTGGGTATCGCCGATGAGGGGGGCCTCCCCGCCAGTCCCTGGCGGATCATGTTTCTGATCGGCGCCATCCCCGCGCTTTTGGCCCTGGTCATCCGCCGAAACCTCCAGGAACCAGAAGTTTGGCAGCGGCAACAAGCCCTCAATGCGTCCCAACCCACGCCATTTTTTTCCCAATATCAAGAGCTATTTTCCACGCCCAAGCTGCGCAAGCACGCGATTTTGGGGTTGATTTTGGGCTGTGCGGGGATCATTGGGCTGTGGTCGGTCGGTTTTTTCACGATGGACTTGATCAAAAGCGTCGCTCGCCCCGTCGAACGGCAGGCATTGTATGGGCAGGCCGTCAGCGCCGCGCGGGCGTCCAGCGATCAATCGCAATTGGCACGTCTGGATCAACTGATCAAGTTGGGAGCCGCGGAACGGGACACCCTGGACGCCACAACCCTATCGCCTGAATTGCGCGCAGAGTATCAGACAATCGCCCGGCAGTTGGACAAGCGGCTGATCGCCCTGCAAAGTTATACCGGCATCGCGCTCAACGTGGGGGCGTTTTTTGGCATGTTCGGATTTGGCGCATTATCGCAGATAATCGGCCGCAAACCGACGTTTGCCCTGGCCTTTATCGCGGCGTTTATTTCGACGGTGGTGGTGTTTTTATACTTGCAGGATTTTTGGCAAATTTGGGTGCTCGTGCCGATCATGGGTTTTTGCCAGTTATCGCTCTTTGCCGGATACGCCATCTATTTTCCCGAATTATTTCCGACGCGGCTCCGTTCGACCGGCACCAGTTTTTGTTACAATGTTGGGCGGTTTATCGCCGCCAGCGGGCCGTTGGTGAAATTGTATTTGGAATGGTTGTTTAAGGATTCCACCGAACCGCTGCGCTACGCCGGCGCGACGATGTGCTTTGTGTTTATCATTGGGCTGTTGGCGCTGCCGTTTTTGCCCGAGACCAAGGGCCGCCCCCTGCCCGAGTAAGCCTGTTGATTCTGATTATCTTTTTTTCCTTTTTACCCCCGGCCCGGCATGGAGTTTATCCAACAACTGTTCGCGGGACTGCTGTGGCTGGTGCGGGACTTTCCCCAGCCCGAGAACCTGCAATCCCTGGTGCAGCAGATCGGCCCGGTCTGGATCTACGCCCTACTGGCCCTGATCGTCTTTAGCGAGACGGGGTTATTGGTGGGGTTTTTCTTGCCGGGGGATTCGCTCTTGTTTGCCTGCGGGTTATTGGCGGGGATTGGAGTCTTGGATATCTGGACGCTCAATATCACGCTGATCATCGCGGCCATCGTGGGTGACGCCGTCAATTACAGCCTGGGCTGGTGGATGGGCTCCCGCGTCTACGAAAAAGGAAATCTGTGGTTCATCAAGCATGATCACCTTTTAGCGGCCAAGGCCTTTTATGAAAAGCATGGCGGACCGGCGATTGTGCTGGCGCGGTTTGTCCCGCTGGTGCGGACGTTTACGCCGTTTGTGGCGGGCGTGGCCCGCATGAATTACCGCGAGTTTGTATGGTACAACGTCGCGGGGGGAATCGGTTGGGTGGTGTCGATGACGCTGGCGGGGCTGCTGTTGGGCAAGATCCCCTTTGTGAAAGAAAACTTTGAAAAGATCGTTTATTTGATCATTATTTTAAGCATCGTGCCGGTCGTCATCGGCGCCCTCCGGCACAGGCGTGGCCAAAAAATCGCTGAGCCGGCGACTACGTCCGGGAATACGGACTTTAGCCCGTAAGTACATTACACATCTATAATCGTCGAGTTGGTGATATCTGAATTGGCAGAATGAACACAGATAACGCTGATTATACTGATTTTCGAAGATCAGATTCTCGCAGTTAAGATTTTTAGATGGAGCGAGGAAGTGAAACTATTCCGGCAAATTCCGGCTCCTCCCTACGGCGGATCATGATCCGCCCTGCGGCTGTTTCTATTGTTGCATCACGGACTGCTATCTCTCTTTGCTACCACCTCACCCCCGCCCCCCTGCCACCCCTCACCTCTGCTCCTCCGCCCCCCTGCCAGCTCCCAGACCGCCGATACCATCGGCGGCTTTGTTTGGCATTCTCCAGTCGCGGGGGCAAAAGCAAGTTTTGTCCCCGCCACCCATCTGAATGCAGAAGTATGAATGAAGAATACAGAATTGGATACCATAGTTTCGGCGCTCTATATTCTTACTTCATCAGTCTTATTTCTGACTTTGCTCCAGCGGGGCAAAAGCAAGTTTTGTCCCCGCCACCTGGATCAATTAAAAATGAAGAATGAAAAATTAAGCTGAGTAATGCGGCACTGGTTCTGCCCATTTACCGTGTGACCAGAGTGGCGGATCATGATCCGCCCTACGGATCTACCCTCACTGCTGGGCAAGCCAGCAGTGGCACACATTACTTCAGTGGCTTCACCCGGATGTCCTTGTAATGGACTTCGCTATCCGGGTCGTGACCTTGCAGGGCAAAGGTCCCCCGGTCCAGCACCCGCTTGGGAAATTGAGCGCTCGGTTGTTTGCCTTCTTCCTGGGTCCATTCGGTCACGGTCTTGTCGTTGATTTTGATCGTCACATCCTTCCCTTTGACAATGATGTGATAATCAAACCATTCATCGTCCGGCACGGGAGCCTTGTTTACATCCTTGACCCCATACAGACTGCCGGTTTTGCGCGGGTCGCCATAGTTGGCGCTGCAAACCTGGGCCTCAAACCCCTTGGCCGGCCAATCCTGATCCTGGAATTCGGTGTGAAAGTAAATTCCAGAGTTGGAATTGCCAATGATTTTGACCTTGGCCTTGAATTCAAAATCCTGAAAATCATGCTTATTGACCGGGCCTTCATAAAACAAGTGCGAACGACCGGTCTTTTTGATCTTCAGCACGCCATCCTCGACGACGGCCATTTTGGGATTTTCGTTGGATTTCCAACCGTCTAGCGACTTGCCGTCAAAAAGCGAATAAAAGCCCTCGGCGTCCGCCTTGGGGGCGTCCTCGGCCCGTACAGCGCTCGTCCCCACCACCAGCAACACTCCCGCAAAGATGCTACTCCATCCACGCATGGCGAACTCCCCGCAAAAAAAGTATTAACAACACATTCAGGCCTTTTGGCCAGAAATCTCCCTTAGGTCCCCCTAATCTAATCCACGGCGTAATATGACGCCACACCCGCCGCGGGTACATTCTGGCAAATTTTTAACCCAGACTGTCATCCGCCAGGGACACCGGCCCTGGGGCGGTGGGCAAAGTCCCAGATTCCCAGCAAATCCCCGCTTTTTCCGACATTTTGGCGCGTAACAGGGCCTGCTCCGCTCGGTTCAGCGCCTCTCCCCACGCACAATCGGGAGCGGAAAAATATTGCACGCCCAGCGAGAGGGAAACCTCGCATTCGTGATCGGTCAGGGAGCTAATCTCTAGCGGAATGACGTGCTGTAACTGCTGTTCCAGCTCTTCCCGACTGGCCACGGGCAAGAGTACCACAAATTCATCCCCACCCCGGCGGCCTATCAAATAAGCCGTGGGAAAGAGCACCCGCAAATAATCCCCGACGACCATTAGCACCAAATCGCCAAACTCGTAGCCGTATTCGCGGTTAAAGCGGCGAAAATTGTCCCCATCCAGATAAATCACCGCGCAGCCGCGCTGCGTCGCGCGCAGGTTTTCCCACCAGATTTGGCCGCAACCCTGGATCGCCTCTCGATTTCCCAGCCTTGTCAGCGGGTCAAACAACTGCGCGTCCCGGCTTTGCACCAGCAACTGGCTGGCATATTGGGCCAAAAATACGACGCTCGCCTGGGGCAGCGCTCGAGTGGCTAACAATTCCCAGGGAAGAGCCGCGGTTCCGTTTGCGTTGGCGGCCAGTTGTAACCGCCAGGCTGTCCCCACCCATGCCGCCAGGGAAATCCCCACCCCCCAGCACAGCATTTCGCCCACGGTCGCGGTTCTACCAAACACCCACGCCCAAACCAACAGACCCAGCCACAGCCACCAGGCGTCGGGCCAGGCGGAAAGCAGCATGGCCCCACCCAACCAGAGGGCAATGGCGGGGACAAGCGTGGCGGGTCCGCGGGTGTTAAGCGTCGCCAGCGACCGCCAAAAATCGTAGGATTGCCGTGATTGCTGGGGCAATTGTTCCATGAAAAACAGGGTCGCGGCAAAATGAGTCGGGCAGCCGCCGAAAGAATGCCGCCGCACTCCTACAGTCGGGAGCCAAGATTTGTTAAGCTAGATGTGGATATCTTAGCATGGGCGGGCAAAAAAATGGTCGGCGTGGCGGAAAAACCGCAATGCGCTTTGCCAGCGGAGAGGCTGTCGCCACCGGGGAATTTCCTCTGAGGCGGCCGACACCCCGCCCCCGCGCCCGTATTTTTACGGAATATGTAATGAGTCAATTGCGGCATGAATGCGGTTTGGCGGCGATTTATCATCTTCCCGGCGAAGAACGCAGTCCGCTGGCCCCCGATCCCGGCCCCGAGGAAGTCTCGCGGCTGATCCCGCGAATGCTGTTGGATGTGCAAAATCGGGGACAGCTTTCAGCGGGGATGACCACGTATGCTCCCGACCGCAACCAGCTCTTGTTGACGTTTAAGGATTTGGGGGGAGTCAGCGAGGTATTTCGCCTGAGCCACCGGGGCAAAGCCGAAAGCCTGATGAAGGAGTACGCGGGGCGGGCGGCGATTGGCCATGTGCGGTATGCCACCTGCGGGGCGGAGGATCGCAATTACGCGCAGCCCTTTGAGCGGCAGCATTTGCAAAAGCCCAAGTGGTTTAGCTTTGCGTTTAACGGGCAACTGGCCAACTATGCCGCCCTGCGTGAGCGGCTGCTGGCCAGCGGCGAAAGCCATCTGTCGCGCGAGACCGATACCGAGATCATCCTGCACGAAATCAGCCACGAATTGAGCGGCGATAATCGGCCCGGCCTGGCCGAGATGTTTAGCCGGGTCACGCGGGATTTTGACGGGGCGTACAACATTGTCTACTTAAACGCACAAGGGGACATGGCGGTGCTGCGCGATCCCTTGGGCCTGCGACCGCTCTGTTATGCCAAGGAAGGATCTTTGTTTGCGGCCAGCAGCGAAAGCGTGGCGTTATTAAATTTGGGCTTTCACGCGGAGAGCATTCATTCCCTGCCGCCAGGCGAAATGATCAGCATTACGGAGGGGCGGTTTTCTATCGAGCGGGTCGCCCCCGCCAGCCCCCGGGCGCATTGCTTTTTTGAATGGATCTATTTTGCCAATGTGGCCAGCACGATGGATGGACATGGGGTGTATCTGTCGCGCAAGCGGTTGGGCGAGGAACTGGCCCGCCAAGAGACGGTGCCCATCGACGACCAGACAATCGTGGTGCCGGTGCCGGACACCAGCAAAGCGGCGGCGGATGCCATGGCCTACGCGCTGAAGATTCCTTCGTTGGAGGGGTTGATTCGCAATCGCTACAGCGGCCGGACATTTATCGAAGGGGGGAGCAGCCGCCGCCAAAAGGTCGAGACCAAGTACACTCCCTTGCGCGAGATTCTGGCGGGAAAGCGGATTTTTTTGGTGGAGGACTCGATTGTCCGCTCCACCACTCTAAAAGTGCTGCTAAAACGGATTCGCGAATTTGGCCAGGCCCGGGAAATTCACGTGCGCGTCGCCTGCCCGCCGATCATCGCCCCTTGCTTTTATGGGATCGATATGTCGACCATCGGCGAGTTGTTTGCCCCCCCGTATCTGCGGGACGGCACATTGACGATTGCTTCACAGGACGAGATGGCCCGCGCGCTGGGAGCGGATTCGCTCCGGTATTTGCCCGTCCCCTCGATCGCCCGCGCTATTGGCCTGCCCGCGGATCAACTCTGCCAGGCCTGTATTACCGGCGATTACCCAACCCCTTGGGGGAAGGAACTGTATCAAATTGCCTTACGGAACACCGGTCCGGGTCAACATGGTCAGCGTACTTACGAAAATCTCCCCGTGATCCAGCAAAGTACGATTGTGCGGGGGTAATGGGGCAAAGTTAGAAGTATGAACGATGAATGATTAACGGGGAATTTGATTTTCAACATTCCTTCCCCTGCTTTTCCGATGTTCCCACGCTTCCCGCAAAATACCATCGGCGAATTTACAGATTTTGATCTAAAGCCCGAAGTGCCGTTCCCCGTTCCCTATCCCGTGTTCCCCGTTGCCCGTTCCCCAACGCCTGTTTTGCGGATATATTAGAGAAAGGGGGCAAATAGAGGGCACGCGCGCACGCCCAAGTCCCGGTACCCTTATTCGAGGTATAACCATGATGGAAACAATGCCCACTGAATCGACCTACCGGCGCGTGCTGCTCAAACTCTCGGGCGAAAGCTTTGTTCGGCCCGGGGAGCGCGGCATCAGCATGACCGAAGTCAGCCATATCGCCGTGCAAATCAATCAAGCCCGCCAACACGGGGCGCAAATTGCCATTGTTATCGGGGGGGGAAATATCTTGCGCGGGTCGCAGTTTGCCGCGGGCACCTCCAGCATTCACGAAGCGACCGCCCACTACATGGGGATGCTGGCCACCGTGCTCAATGGACTGGCCTTGCAGGACGCGCTAGAGGCCCTGGGCTGTGAATGCCGATTGATGACGGCCATCCGCATGGAGGGAGTCGCCGAACCGTACATTCGCCGCCGCGCGCGGCGCCATCTGGAAAAAGGGCGGATCGTGATCATGGCCGCCGGAACTGGCAGTCCTTACGTCACAACCGATACCGCCGCCGCCCAACGCGCGCTCGAACTAGAGACGGATATCCTCTTAAAGGCGACCAAGGTGGACGGCGTGTTCAGCGAAGACCCGGAAAAAAACCCCCACGCGGTGCTATTTCACGAGATTCACTACAACACTTTGCGGGAAAAAAACTTGCGCGTCATGGACTCCACGGCGATTGCCCAATGCATGGAACACGACTTGCCAATCTTGGTGTTTAACTATAAGCGCGAGGGAAACATCGAACGCGCGGTCCGCGGCGAGCAGGTGGGGACGCTGATCTCTAGCGCGAATCAAGTTTTAAAGGTCTAAATCAATTTTGATGACGGCAAGACGCCCAAATCCCTCCCTTTGAGTTCCCCTATGGCCACCGTCATCGCCACCCCCCCTTTGTCCGTCGCGGAAGCATTTCTTTCTCCGGCGTCATTACCAGGCATTCCCACTGGACCGGTGCTGATACCACGGGGGGAATGGATTGGGGATTTCTTGCGCAACCGCCGGGACTGGGGGGGAGCCCGCTGGGACGAAGTATGGAATGGAGTTTACATCATGTCCCCCTTTCCAAATTTTGTGCATCAACGGCTGCTCACTCGATTAGCGGCGTTTTTTGAAAACGTCTTGGCATCTCGCCAAGTGGAAGTTTACGCCGGTCTGAACGTCAGCGATCGGGAGGAGGATTGGACCAAGAATTTTCGCATTCCCGATATCGCGGTACTGTTTCCGGACAATCCGGCTCGCCGGCTGGACGCGGCGCTGGTCGGTGGCCCCGATTTTTTAGTCGAAATCCTTTCCGAGGATGACAAAGCGGCTGAAAAACTCGAATTTTACGGCCGCATTGGCACGCGGGAATGTTTGTACCTAATCCCCGAAACCCGCGCCTGCCAGCTTTATCGACTCATTGACCAGGAATTGCGGTTGGTCGCGCAGTCCAGTTGTGAGCAACCCAACATCTGTTCCAGCGACGTGCTGGGCCTAACTTTTCAGACCGTGGGGAGCGCGGCGGACCCCAAGCTGCGAGTGGCCATACCCCCGGACAGTACAGTCCAACTGGCGGTAAGCATCGAGATCTAGCCCCAACAGCAGTTGAATTGCGTTGTTTCGGCCCGTAGGCAAACCGTCAAAAAATTGGTATCTTCGCGATTGAGAAACGGTTTTATTGTTGATTCCTCTCGCCCAGGCCCCGCCATGCCCGCCGACGAAATATTACTGGATAGTGAAGAACGAATGGACAAAGCGGTCGAGCATTTTAAGCATTCCCTCACCGGTATTCGGACTGGCCGGGCCAATCCCGGGCTGGTTGATACGCTGCGGGTGGAAGCCTATGGAACCATGACGCCGCTCAAGGGGTTGGCGCAGGTCGGCGCTCCGGAACCGACGCAAATTGTCATTCGTCCGTTTGATCCCACCACGATCAAGGATATCGAAAAAGCGATTCGCAACAGCGACCTGGGCCTGAATCCCCAAAGCGATGGCCGGGTGGTGCGGTTGAATATTCCCCCCCTGTCCACCGATGTCCGCAAAAAAATGGTCGCCCGCATCAAGGAACTGGCCGAGGAAGCACGTGTCAGTATCCGCAATGTCCGCCGCGATGCCAATAAACTGGCAGATCAAGAACAAAAAGATAAAATCTTGACCGAGGACGATTGCGACAAACTCAAGGAAGACGTACAAGAATTGACTAAAAAATACGAAGAGCAGGTGAACGATATGGCCAAGGGGAAAGAATCCGAAGTCATGGACAATTAACCTCTTCCGGCTCGCGGTAACATCATTTCCTGATAAGAACTGGCAATCCCTTCCGCGGGATCCAGCCCAAATTCGCCAATTAACCGCTCCACCAGTTCCCTGGATTGGCGCATGACAAGCAGCTCCTCCCCCTCGGAGGTCGACAGCACCGCCTCAAATTCTAAAAAATTCCCCAAGCCGGCCACCTGATCCAGGTGGATCCGCACATGCTGGTGAAGCCATATCTCGCGCGTTTTCGCCACCCGGACCACCACCCCCATACTGGCGGACAACACCTCTCGCAGCACCGCCGCATCCGCCACGGGTATTTGCGTGTAGGTGCTGGCCTTGGTCCCCGCCAAATTCGCCCGTTCATACCAGATTAACTCCGCCCATGATTCCAGGGGCGTGGCGATCTCGCGCAATTTCAAGCGTCCGCGTCGCGAGTCAAAATAGGTATCGACCTGGGTTTGCCGTTCGACAGGTTGTGTGGCCAAGCGGGCCGCGGTAGCGCGGGCTTGTTCCCAATCCTTGATCGCCCCTTTCCATTCGATGTTTTGCGGCATGGGAAGAGTTAAGGGGGGGGCTTGACGCGGCGTGAACGCTTTTGGCAATAAGTCTAGTACGCGGAAGCTCCCTGAACCCCTTTCAGTGATGTTTTCGCGGGACGGGAGTTCTGGGCGAATCAGGCTGATTAGCGAAATACGCTAATCCCGCCCACGACTCGCGGCCCCTGCGCGTTTGCCGTTAAAGTTAGTCAACTGCACCAATTGTGGCGTGGAAATGGCGGACTGGACTGGATTTTGCTGGCAATTGCCGCAACCCCCGCAGCCCTCCGTCGTGCGCGGGACAAACCGCCGAAACGCCACGACAGCCAAATGCCCCGCCGCGGCTACCACGATCAGGGCGACAATGATGGATTGGAACATGGTAGTGAGTAGTGGTTAGTAATACTAATCGCAAGTAATCATAGCGCGGTTTTTAGCCATTTTACCAAGAGTTTATGCAACTCCGTTGGAGTAGGGGTTCATTGGTTTTGCCCTTTTTCCCAGGGCTGTTCGCTGCGCTCCAACCCGTGGGCTATGTTACAGAACCGCGTTGCGGTAGTGGAGTACCGTACGCGGTTGCGTCATCCGGAAATAACTCATTAATACAGGGGTGCCTTCACAAAAACTTAGCCGTGCTACGTTTAACTAGAAAGCGTATAAAGACTCACATGCCTATCTATTCCCTATTCCCTAGCCCCTGCCCCCCCTAGAACAGCCACATACCCACTTGGTAAGTCGCCAACGCTCCCACATAGGCCAATAGTGTCATGTACACAAAGGTAAATATGGGCCAGAACCAGCTTTGAGTTTCCTTGCCGATGATCGCCAGGGTGGAAACACACTGTGCGCAAAGCGCAAAAAACACCATGATCGAGAGTGCGGTCGGCACCGTAAAAACCGGACGCGTCGAATCATGATCCCAAGTGGCTTGGCGCAGGCGGGCCTGCAATTGAGTTTGTCCGGCTTCTTCCGCGACATCCTCTCCCACATTATAAATCACGCCCAACGTCCCCAACACCACCTCGCGTGCCGGAAAAGAGGCAATTGCCGCCGCGCCAATGCGCCAGTCCCAGCCTAGGGGTCGCACCACCGGTTCGATCACCCGGCCCAGTTGCGCCAGATAACTATGCCGCTGGGCAATTGCCGCTAACAGGGCCGCTTGCTGATCGGGATCGCGGTACAGGGATAATTGATCGTTTAGCGAGGCGATTCGTTCCGCGTCCAGCCCCGTGGTAGCCAGCTCCCTTTCGATCGAGGCTTGCTCCGCCGCGCGTTGTTCTTCTAAAAAAACCGGATCGTTGCCATAGGGATAATACTGCGCCGCCCAAACAACAATGGCGACCGCCACGATGACGCTGCCCGCCCGTTTAACAAATTCCCACCCCCGTTCTAGCATCCTCCGCAGGACAAACGCCAGGGAGGGCCATTTATAACTGGGCAGTTCCAGCACAAAGGGGGGAGTTTCGCCACGTAACAGGGTCCCCTTTAGCAGCCAGGCGACCACGACCGCGGCCAGTATGCCCACCAGATACATGGCAAATAGTGTGAGGGATTGCAAGCTGAGCCACCCCCCCAGATAGGCCACGTTGGCCGGTATCACCGCTCCGATGAGCAGCAAATACACGGGGAGTCGGGCGGAGCAACTCATGAGTGGCGCGACCAAAATGGTGGTCAACCGGTCGCGGCGATTTTCAATAACGCGGGTCGCCATGATTCCCGGAATGGCGCACGCAAATGACGAGAGCAGCGGAATAAACGATTTGCCGCTAAGACCCACGCGCGACATCAGCCGATCCATGAGAAACGCCGCGCGGGCCATATAGCCGCAATCCTCCAGGATGCCAATGAACAAAAAAAGCAGCATGATTTGCGGGACAAAGACGACCACGCCCCCCACGCCGGCGATAACGCCATCCACGAGTAAAGCCCGCACCGGTCCCGCGGGCAAAGCGGCTCCCACGGTATCGCCAAGGGAGGTCACCGCCTGGTCGATGGCATCCATAAAAACCGGTGCGACCCAAAAGATCGTGGAAAATAACAACAACATCAACGCCGCAAAAAACATCGTCCCCCACCAGCGGTGGGTCAGCACGCGGTCCAGCGCGTCCCCGGCGGTCGCGGGGCGCAGGGCTGGCCGCTGGAGCACGCCGCGCAGCCGCTCGCCAATCCAGGCATAGCGTCCCACGGCCTCGCAAGCGGGGACTGGCTGGCCCAGGCTGTGCAGCGTCTCTCGTTCCGCTTTTACCGCGTCGTGCAGCGCGGTTCCCCCCCGGGAAAGTTCGTGTTCCAAATAGCCACTGGTGTCCAATAGCAACCGCTCCGCCAAAAAATGCCCCGCCACGCCGGTAATTCCCAGGCACAGGGGCAGCAGTCGTTCCACTGCGGCATAAAATTCGGGCGAGAGGGGGCGCGCCACGGGGGGAGCCTGTTGGCGTGTGGCGGATACCAGGGCTTGGCGCAGTTCCTCGAGGCCGATTCGCCGATTGGCTTGCACGGGAACAACTGTTACATTTAACCGTCTCGCCAGTTCCGCCGTGTCAATGCGGACGCCCCGCTGCCGCGCCACGTCAATCATATTGAGCGCGACCACCACCGGCCGACCCAGGGCCAACACTTGCGACACGACAAACAGATTGCGCTCTAGATTGGACGCATCGACAATGCATAGGATCGCGTCTGGCGGGGGGACATCCTTCCGCCTTCCCAACAGAACATCCACGGCCACCATCTCGTCGGGGGATCGAGGAGCCAAGCTATAAGTTCCTGGCAAATCCACTAAATCCACCGCCACCCCCGCGATATCGCATCGGCCCACTTTTTTTTCGACGGTCACTCCCGGATAGTTGCCCGTCCGCTGGCGAACATTGGCCAGCGCGGCAAATAAGGTTGATTTGCCCGTGTTGGGATTTCCCACCAGCGCGATCGTCATGACCGCCGCGGAAGAAGTTGCGGAGTCGGTGGTCGCGGGCGTGGCTGGCAATGTCATAGTGCCCGTTAAATTAAGAGATGTGCACGCGGGCGGCTTCTGATTTGCGCAGACTCAGCCGAAAGCCCCGCACTTCAAATTCCAGCGGATCCCCCCACGGAGCGGCACCCACGGCCGTGACGATTGTTCCCGCGACTAGCCCCATCTCCCCGATTCTTACCGCCACCCCATCCGTCCCGGAAACCTCGGTGATCGTGGCTTGCTGGCCAACCGGCAAATCGGCCAAAGTTTTCATACAGGCAAATCTACTAATGAATTTGGATAAAAAAGTCTTGGTTTGCTAACCCACCAGCCGGACCAACACGTTGAGTAGTTCGTTGCCGCGAAGGCACAAAGTTTGGTTCCCTAGCCGGCAAATACAGGGGCTTCCCCCTTGTAACATGTCGATCCTCACGCCGGTATGAATGCCTAACTCTTGCACACGACGGACTTGCTCGGGTAGGCCAACAACGTCGACCACATCCGCGCGCGCCCCGGCCTGAAGCATGTTAAGCGGCAAAATATCGTGAGCTGTCACTGCAAACCCTTAATCATTAAATGTTTGTGTCACTAACAAGCTGCTAACAACAGTACCACACCAGATTGCAGGTGTTATTGAGAATGAATCTCAGTCTTAATATCGTCATTCTAGCGCAAGTTTTGACAAAAAACAAGCAAGGTCGGTAAGAGTTTAGGATCCAAAAGGAGAAAATCCGCCCCTGGCGTGCTAGTAAGCTTGCGGTAACACGCCAAACTGTTACACGAGAGCGCTAGAGGCCAAACTGCAACAGCCCCCCCCTCAAAAATAGCATGCGCTAGTTATAGATAGAATGACGCATCATCAGACCCCCATAACCAGGATAGCGGGGCTGTAACAGCAAGACCGCGTCCCGCTTGAAAGAGCGATCTTTGGATCAAGATCAACCAAAAATGACCTTAACAAAGCGGTTCTTAGGGTGAACCAAATGGATTGTCACCAAACGGACTGTCATTGTCCGTTGATGGGGGTGTCGCCGAATCCGTGGCTGGCACATCTACCGCAGGCGAGTCACCTGTTGACGGCGTTTCACCTTTGGGTGTGGAATTATCCGAATGAGGGACATTCGGATCAATCAAGCCGGGATCGGTGGCTTCCGAAGCCGGGGGAACAGAATTCATCTCGGCCGGATCGGGTGTTGCCAGGGAATCCGGCAGAGGGGTAATCGACTCACTACCCGCACCATTATCACTCCCTGTACTTTTAATCGCATGGGCCGGGGCCACACTTACCCAAATTACCCGCTCATCCGTCCCGGTATAGCCGGGAATAAGAGTGGTGGGCGCGTCAACAATTGTCCCTAACAGGGTAACCTGTCCCTCAATGAGGGGCTGCGCGCTATAAATGGTAAAAGGAGGCTCGTTAGGCTTGGCGGTTGGGGTTGCTAGTTTGTATTTATGTAATCCCGGAGTCGCCGCGGCGGTGGAATCGGCTACCACCTCGCCTAAAAGCAAAACACCGTTATTAGTCCGCTTCTTGGCGGTAAGCCACAACGGACTCAACTCGACCATGGCGGCAAGTTGCGTTGGATTCTGTGATAACTTTTCCATTTCGCCGCGAATCGCCGTGAGGTATCCGACAATGGCCGCTTGATCCGCATCGGGGGGCAAACTGGAGATCACATCGCCTAGCTTGACCAGGGACTTATACGCGGTCATTTTAGCCACTTTATCCGTGCTAGCCGCTTGCCAGGCAGCCAGGGCGGTTTGACTGTCACTAATCGCGGATGCTAATTCGGCCAACTGGCTTTGTCCCGTGCTGCGATTTAAAACGACGTATTTATCCCCTGTCGCGGCGGGAGCCGGATTTGTGACAGTGCCAGAGGGGTCTGGAGTCAACGCCGGCGTTGTTCCGGGGTCGCTGCCGGGAATACTGGCCACCGCCGGATCATTGGGGGTGATTGCTGGCGCTGGATCTGACCCAAAAGGATTATTCTCTGTTGGGTTTGTAACCACCGGGTCAGTGGGCGTTGTGGTTGTATTCGAATTGGCGGCATTCGCGGGATCGACGGGAGTTAACGGTGGTACAGGGGAGGTCGGCGGATTCGCGGGATCAACTGTGACGGGATCGACGGTGGTTGGATTTGTTACGGGAGATTCGGGGGTAGCGTTAGGGTCGGTAATAGTGTCCGTGGAGGTGATGGAATTTGTGGCATTATCCCCGGAATTATCGCCGCCGCTGGACGGATTGGGCGTGTTATTGGATGTCGCGCTTTTAAAGGGATCGCTTACCGGCTTGTCGTTCTCTTCGGGAGGGACAATACCACTGTCGCCAGGAACTTCGTCTGCTCCATTCGATCCTAAATTGTCAAAGTCGATGTTGGTGGGTTTGGCAATACTGGGGACTTTTTCCTGATATAACTTGGGAGGAACCAGTTCCTTTGGCAACACGGCCCATAAGCTGAGGGGATCTTGATTTAACACCCACATCAAGATGCCGTAATAGGCAATCAACACGCCTAATAAACCGCCAAAAATCACACCGATAAGCATGGTGAGCATGCCGGAGGATTTGCGACGACGGGTCGGAAACGAGGGAATGCTGGCAAAGGACGCGGGGGAAACTCCCGCTGCGGATTTGGTGGCCCCCAGCAAAGGTCGTTCGCTGGTGGATTCTTCGTCGGCGCTTGGTTCCAGGGTAAATTCTGCCTCGGAATCTTCGGCCCTGGCCATCGCCGCATCCAGGTTTTCATCTTCCGGGGTGGACTCTTTGTCTAAAAAGCCAAAATTCCCGGTCGCTGATTCGTCTGCAGACGCGAGCTCGCCAAATTCCCCCTCCGTCGTGGCAAAGGGATTATCCGGGTCAAATTTGCCGATTCCCCCGGAGCCGCTGTGATCTTCTGGCGCAAGATCCAAATCCAACGCGATGTCGTCTCCGCCGACAACTTCCCCCATGGAATCCGCGGTTGCAGTGGAGTTGTCGTCAGGTAAGGGAGAAAGCTGTAGTGGCGTGAATGGCTCTTCATCATCGGAAAGCGCTAGGGGAGCCAGGGGTTCTGTCTCTCCAGTATGAGAGCTTGTCGTGGTTGCCCAACCATTTTGTCCCGAGCGGTCAAAACCCGCTTCGCCCGGGGGAGAATTTTCCTCCCGAAAACCAAATTCCAGCGGATCGGCCAACGAGACATTGGTCGCCAGGGTATGTTCGGCAAAATGGGGGTTGAGTTGTGCTTCGGAAGGAGCGGGAGCGATGCCAAACGCCTGCCGTCCCGCGGTCCCCGCAATATAGGCCGCGGAGGGTCCGTCCAAAATCTCCAATTCTGGCGGCTGAAAATTGAGAGCCTCGTACAGGTGATATTCGGCGGCACATATACGACAGCGGACCCACGCCTGGTGGTCGGCGGTCAAGGGGACCAAGACTTGTGTGCCGCAGCGTGGGCAATGGGCAAATTCTGACATAAAAAAGCCTCTTCAAAGCCAAAAAAGCAATCGTATCCCCCGCCAAGAATTTTGGACCACTTAAAAGGTTGGAGGATATTTTTTCTAGTATAAACAAACAGCCTGACCTATTGGTCTTAATTTAACATTAGCAAAGTTGGGAAAACCAGTATTTTTTGCGGGGTTGCGGATTTTTCCGGTTATTCCAGGAAGCCCTGGCCACCCCTCCGGGCGGGTTTTGGACTGAAACGATCCGTTGGCCCCAATTGACCCCAAAATGCGGAAATTATAGACTGTCTGTTCTACAAACATGGTTTGTGCCCACGAACTTTTGTGGTGGAGTGGACCAGGGTTAAAAAATCCCCGGAGGGGACTTCCCCGCCAGCGGTTTTTTCACGGTCCACGCATGGCAACCTTTGCCACCGCCAGGTTGAACGACTTTGTGGGCGACTTTTTTCCGCAAAATGTCCATCGCCCCGGCGAATATAGTTTTTCGCCAGGCACATTGGGCATGACCTCTTTTTCCAATGGAAAGTAACTTGTTATGGCAACCCTCAGCGCGAAGGAACTGATTGAAGCGGGCGTCCACTTTGGCCATCGGGCCAGCCGGTGGAACCCCAAAATGCGTCCCTATATTCATGGGCGGCGCAATCTGATCCACATTATTGATGTCAAGGAAACCCTGCGTGGATTATTGCGGGCCAAAAAATATCTCAAACAAGTCGCTGCTAATAACAGCCTGATTCTGTTTGTCGGGACCAAGCGGCAGGCCCAGGATTGCCTGAATCGCGAATGCACGCGGGCGGGGATGCCCTTTGCGGCGGAGCGTTGGCTGGGGGGGACCTTGACCAACTTTCGCACGATCCGCAGCCGCCTGACCCGGCTAGAAGAAGTCGAAAAAATCATGAATTCCGAGGAATTCAACGCCTACTCCAAAAAAGCCCAATCCGCGCTCAAACGCGAACATCGCAAGATGTATCGCAACCTAAACGGCATCCGCACGATGAACCGCGTGCCGGAAGTGATGGTGGTGATCGATCCCAAAAAAGAAAAAAATTCAATTCGCGAAGCGCGTAAATTGGGCGTGACCGTGGTCGCGCTGATCGATACCGACTGCGATCCGGATTTGGTCGATTTGCCCATTCCCGGCAATGACGATAGCATCCGTTCGATCGAATTGATCGTTCAACAATTGGCCGACGCCATCCTAGAAGGCAAAACCGAATCCGTGACTAAGCAATTTGACAAGGACGCCGTCCCCGCGGGACGCTAGAACCATCGATTGGCGGCCACTTTGCGGGTCGTCATTGGTGGATCGGCGGATTGATGCCCCGCGGCAGCATGACACTCTGCGTGATCATGACACCTCGGGATCGGTTCCATAGGCCGAACCCGGGGAGTTCCGGACTCTCCTTTTTTTCATGAACTAACTTTTGCCAGGAGTTTATTTATATGGCTGAAATTACCGCCGCCGCCGTCAAGTCGCTACGGGAAAAAACCGGCTTACCGATGATGGATTGCAAGGCCGCCCTGGCCGAATCCAACGGCGATGAACAGGGTGCTATTGAGTACCTGCGCAAAAAAGGGATCAAAACCCAAGAAACCCGCCTCGGTCGCGAAACCAGCGCTGGGCGGATCGCGGTGTTTGTGGATGCGGCCCGGCCCGTGGCTGCCATGGTCGAACTCAAGTGCGAAAGCGCGCCCGTGGCCAATCATGACGATTTTAAGCAGTTGGCCGCCGATTTGGCCAAACAACTGGCCACCGGACCGGGCGCCGCGACCGGCGACGAGCTGTTGACCCAGCCTAGCCCTTCGCACCCCGGAAAAAAGCTGGGAGACATCAAGGACGATTTATTTAACCGCATGCGGGAAGTCTTTCAAGTGGGACGAATTATCCGCGTGGACGCCCCGTGTGGGGTCTACGCCCATCATGATGGCTCGATGGCGGCGCTTGTCGAAATTACCGGGTCCAACATGGATGCCGCGAAGGACATAGCCATGCATGTGGTGGCCCAACGTCCCGCCGCGGTGTCCAAGGAAGACCTGGACCCCGCGATAGTAGATAAGGAACGGGAAATTTTATCTGAAGCCGCCCGCAAGGAAGGAAAGCCCGAAAACATCATCGCCAAGATGATCGAAGGGCGGTTAAAGAACTTTTATGCCGAGCGCGTCCTCAACGAGCAACCCTTTATCAAGGACGACAAGCAAACCGTGTCGCAATACGCCAAATCGGCGGGCATCGCGGTAAAAAAGTTTGCCGCCTGGGTCATGGGCAAAGAGTAAACAAAGTACTCATCTCACTCCGTGAGATGTTATTAGCATAAATTTCCCACACTATCATATCTGCTACCAAAAACTCTGTTGCCAATGGAGGGGGTGTTTTTCGCACCCCTTTCCCGGCGGCATTCTTACTTGCGTACGCCGGTAGCGGGCCGGGACGCATAGTTTCTGTAAAAATTGGCGCGTATCTTGGCCATTCCGCCAGAATTGTTGAAACTTGACATGTCAGGCCGAGGTCTGGATGGTGGCAAGTTTTATTCCAAAGACAGTTGCGGGGAGAATGTTTCCCCCGTAGCATAAGAAAGAATTCCAGATCACTGGCAAATTAAATCGCATCTAGCAATTCATGGGTACTTCTATGTTGACGCATTGGCGGGGAGCGGGACTCACCCTTTTTACCAAAATTTGCGCGGGCTGTTGCGTCTTGGGCCTGTTATGGGGGGGGCGGCCCATGCCGTCGACGGCGGAGACCCTGGGAAATTCGCTGGATTTTGTCCCGGCGGATGTCTCCTTTTATAGCTCTTCGCTGCGGCTGCGCGAACAATGGGAACTGCTGACCGACAGCAAGGCCTGGGTGGCCCTGACCAATATGGCCAGCGTGCAACTGGGGTTGCAGCAGTTACGCGGCCAATTCAATAGCGAGGATGGCGCGCTTGCCCCGGTGCAGGCATTTTTAGAAGATCCCGAAAACGCGGACCTGCTCGAACTGTGTCATGACGCATTTAAGCACGAGATTTTTATCTATGGCGACGCCCAATTCGCCCCCACGCTCAATCTGATTAACAACGCGTACGGCTCGATTTACTATTCCTCAATGATGAGCGGACTCAAGCAAGGGATTAACGATGATGGAGAGGGTCCCCCCCGTCCCGAGGAAATGGCCGCTGCGTTTTTGCAGACGCTTAACGCCGACCTGCCCAATGTGGCGATCCCCAACATGGTCATTGGCCTGAAAATCACCAAGCCCGAAATCGCCGAAAAAGAACTCCGACGGTTGGAAATGGTGCTAACCCGCCTCTTGGCCCCCATCCCCCCCGCGCTCGAACGCTTTAAACGGGAAAAAGTCGGAACGGGCACATTTTTAACCTTGAACGTGGAGGGGGCTTTAGTTCCCTGGGAAGAAATCCCCTGGCAAGATGTGGAAAACGAACCGGGTGAATATGACAAGCTGCGCAATCAGTTGCAGCAAATGAATCTAAATGTCAGCATTGGCGTCAACAATGGTTATATTCTGGTGGGGATTGGCTCGGGGAATCAACATTTGGGCAACCTGGCCGCGGAAAAACTCCTGCGCGACCGCGAGGAATTCGCCGCGCTAAAACCGCATCTCGATCAGCGGTTGACCAGCATCGCCTGGACCAACCAACAAATGATGGAGCTATCTTCCGGACTCACCACCGCCAATATTGACGGCTTGGTCCAATTAGTCGAGCAAGTCCTGGTTGAAACCGACCTCCCCGAAAATGTCCAAAGTGACCTCAAGTCCGACGCCGCCAGTTTGGCGGAAGATATCAAAAAGCAAATGCCTGCTATTGGACCCAGCCTAGGCTTTAGCTTTATGACCAACCGCGGATACGAAGGCTACTGGTACAACTGGACCGAAGACCGCCGGCTGGACGCTTCGCAACCCTTAGGCATCCTTAGTAACTTATCGGGAAACCCCCTGCTGGCGATTGCTTCGCGGGGACAATACCGCCCCGAGGATTATGACATTTTGGCTAAATGGGCCAAAAAGGGGTTTGGCTATTTCCAAGAACATGCCTTGCCGCAAATGAGCGAGGAAGAGCGCGCCCAGGCGGAACTTGTCATCTCCAAGGCCATGCCATTGGTGGAACGCCTGGACCGGGTCAACCGGGAATTGCTCATTCGCTCCGTCAAAGATGGCCAGTCCGCCATCGTGCTGGATGCGCAAATCGCCAGCAAAACCTGGATTGGCGAGCAACCCCCCGCCAACGAACCTCTCCCCATGCTGGAACTGGCGGTAATTCTTAGCGTTACCGACATGCCCAAGTTTAAACAAGCGTTTGTCGAACTCCGCGAGATTGGCCAAGGCGTGGTGGATATGATTCGCGAATTGAATCCCGGCGAGATTCCGGCCGATTACGCGGTTCCCACCCCTAAGACCCGCAAACTGGACAACGGAGCGGAATCCTACTGGTATGATCTCCCCGCCGAAATCCAATTGGACAAGCAAATCCTGCCGCATGGGGCCACCACTGAAAATTTGGCGCTCATTTCCAGCAGTCCCCGCTTGACCACACAAGTCCTCAAGCCAACACCACTCAAAAATGAATTCCTAAGCGCGGTTGCCAGCAAACCCATCAGCATGGCGTTTATCATCAACACGGGGGACCTTTTGCAAAAAATCGCCCCTTGGGTGGAATACGGCTTTGCCCAGGCCGCGGCCGAACGCGGGGGTAACATCACCGATTATCCGGAGATGATCTTTGCCCAAAACGAAGTGCGGACCGCGCTTAGTGTATTGGCCTGCGTGCAAAGTATTTCGGGTTATAGCTATCGCGAGGGGGCCGCGACCGTCACCCACACTCAAACGCTGATTCGTGATTTAGAGTAAACGGAATGGATGCAGCGCTCCGCGTTGCTGGCTGGGTTGGTGGGTGAGTAAATATTTCCAGATGTCCTTCGAGACTAGTTTCGAATTTTTTGGCAGTTCTACCTTACTTGACCACGCCTATTCTGAATATGCCGTGTTCCTGGCGTCGTTTGATCAGGAAGGTTGTTTTACTATTTATAAAGATCCGATTGCCCGACGTACGGCGGCCCAACAAGCTAACAGTATTATACAAAAATACCTAGCTAGCACGAGCATCAGCGAAGGGGAGAATGCCATCTCCGCAAGCTATGTTTGGCCTGCCAGGAAAGGAGAGGGATTTGTCCTTGTGGATTCCATTGTTTATGGTGCTGGATATGATAAGCGCATGAACCCGCGATTGCTGGTTCAAGTGGAGATGCCGGTGTATATGCCCAAGTGCATATCTCCGCTGGGCATAAGTGACATCCTGCATGGCAAAGTTCAGAGTCAGGGGAAAAATCCGAAAGTCTATCCAAAGGGAATGTCTGGTGTTTCGGCTCGCTCCATGTACAATTGTGTACAACTGTATTCGTATTTTGCCATGCTACCCAGTTTACAATGCGTGCCGGCTGATCAGGAATTCTATGGGACAATCGAGCGTCAACATGGTGAATGTTTACCATTTAACCAAAATGGTTTGCATCGGAGAAGCGTACTTTCTTTTCGGGACGATTTTAAACGGCTCCTTGCTTATTTGAGTGTAAAACAAGGCGAGACAAGTCCAGCGCCAGCAGGGCTATTCCCCCATGGCACATTTATGGATTATGAAGCAGAATACACTGTGAAAGCTGGTCAATATGAAAAAATTGTCAATACTTCAGACGAAGAGTGGGTAACTCTGTTTCACGAGTTCATCCAGCAATTGGATGACCGGTTTTCCTGGTTCATCATGCAAGACGGTTCCGTATTGCTCTATACCAATAATCCGATAGTTTGCAACCTGCGGCCATTTTATAATGCCTTACTTGCGTTTGTGAACACCGGTAATATTCCTCTGTAGAATTCATAACGCGGCTTTTTCCTGGATTACCAAGAGCTTCCAGAACTCCGTTGGAGTTCGGGGTGATTGTTTTTGCCAGCTTTCCCAGGCTAGTCGCTGCGCTCCAACCCGTGGGCAATGATCCACTGTATTGCCAAAGAACAGGGCGCTTCGCGGTACCCTTTTACCGCAACGCGGTAACGTAACTCAGCCCAGGGTTACCGCGCAGCGGTTACCCTGGGAATACTAGCCTAGCCAAAAAATTCTACCGCAACGCGGTTGCGTCATGCCGTGATTTCCTATTAATTGTACATGCATTTGCATAATGCTAGCTGCGCTAAGTTTAGCTTGAAATCGTATTCGTTCGTAGCTAGCTTTTTTAACTCCCTGCAAACTCCCCCTCCCGCAGCGCCACGACCACCAGCCCCTGCTGATCAGCGAATTTAATAAATTGTTCCTGCTCGACCAGGATGGTTTTGTCCGCTTCGATGGCCAACACCTTTCCTCCGGCGGCCAACATACTTTCCAGGGTTAGCACGCCCACGGTTGGCACGTCAAACCGCATATCTTGCTGCGGTTTGGCTGTTTTAACCACGGTAAAACCCCCCGCGGTGCATAACTCTCCGGCGCGGCGGATGCACGCATCGGTCCCTTCCAGCGCCTCCACCGCGACGGCCGTGCGATCCTTGACCACCACGCTTTGGCCAATATCCAGCCGGCCTAGTTCCTTGGCCAGCTTCCAGCCAAAGCGAATATCCGCCCATTGGGCATCGGTGGGGGCTTTTTTGGTGAGTTGTCCGGCGGGCACAAGCAACTCCGGTGCGTAATTGGTGGCGGGTCCGAGGGTGATGCCATCCGCGGCAAAGGCCTCCACGATTGCCAGTAAGAGCGTATCATCCCGACGATCTCGCTGGGTCGTGACAAAGTGGGGCCAAAAGACCCGCAGCGCGCGCCAGTCGGGAAAATGCCGCCACCACGCGCCCCGCTCGTACAGGCGCGTTTTAAAGACTTTGCCCGCCATCAGGGCGTCCGGCACGCCTCGCCGGGCAAAAAACCGAATCGCCCGGCCCAATTGTCCCAGGCCAATCCATTGAAATTCATGGGCCAGGTTTTGTAAAGCCGGATCGGCGTGCTGCGCGATACCCAGACAGTAGATATCGTAATTTTGTCGCGCTAGGGCCTGGGCCACCGCCCGGGGAAACTCTCCCCAACCGGCGATAAGGCCAATCTTTGGCCGTGAAGGGGCAGTGGCTGGCGGAGTGATCGTTGTGTAACGCAACATTGTCAAAAAAGTCGCGGCCAAATTGGGATCGAGATATTTTTGATGTTACGCCGCCCGTTGTTCCGTGGGATTCGTGTTGAGGGGCAAACTGGCGGGGGAATTCGGGTTATGATCCGTTCCCGCCGCGGCTTGTTGCAGACTGGCCACAACCAGCCGTAATTGCTTCAGCTCTTTGCGCATTTCGGGGAGCTTGCTGAGTGCCGCGAATTGCAGTTTTTGTTCCCGTTCGGGGATGGCGGGAGCCCCCAGCATGTGCGTATGTTCCGGGACGTCGTTGGCCACGCCCGCCATGGCCCCCAACTTTGCCCCGGTGCCAATATGCACATGGTCGCGCACGCCCACCTGGCCCGCCATGACCACATAATCACCGGTGGTCGTGCTGCCGGCAATGCCGACCTGGCTGCAGATCATATTGTGCTTGCCCAGGCGGCAATTGTGGGCGATCATCACCAGGTTATCGATCTTGGTTCCTTCGCCGATGATAGTCGGCCCATAGGTGCCGCGGTCGATGGTGGTATTCGCGCCCACTTCGACGTCAGACTCTAAAATGACATACCCCAACTGGGCGGAGAGGCAGTGTCGGCCATTGACTAGTTTATAGCCAAAACCATAGGCCCCCAGGATGGCGCCCGCATGAATGATGCACCGCGGACCAACCAATGTTTCTTCGTAGAGCACGGCATTGGAAAAGATCACCGTCCCCGCGCCGATACGACAGCCGGCCATAATTTTTGCGCCGCTATGCACGATGACGCCAGCTTCTAGCTCGACATCGTCACCGATGAGCGCGAGCGGATGGACGGTGACATCGGGAGCGATGCGGGCGGTGGGGCTAATGTGCGCGGCGGGACTGATACCCCGCGACGGGGGGGCGCGGCGCGGACGAAAGTGCTGGACAATTTTTGCAAAGGCGGCGTGGACATCGGCCACGGCGATGACGGGAATATTGAGTGGCGTCAGTGTTAAATTCGCGGGAACCAACACCGCGCTGGCCGCGCACTGTGGCAGGCGCAGAGCCTTGTCCGCGGTGTCGACCAGGGTAATGTGTCCCGTTGAGGCGGTTTCCAGGGTGGCGGCGCCGGTGATGGCGATCGCCGACGCGGTCGAATCGCCGCGAAGTTCCCCCCCCGTGATTTCCGCCAAATGCGACAGCGTGACTATCATGGTCATCCCGCTTTCCCCTGCTGGGCCGCGCGGATCATCGTTCCCGCGCAGCGCGTGTCTGGTGTCTGCCATTTCTTTGGACCGGTGATCGTAACGACGGGCGGGACAATGGGCAAGAGGAATGTCCACCCGCGCGGCGGAGTATCACGGCTCTCTTATGACGAGGGCGACAGACCCTGCCCGCTAGCAATCTGCTGGCGGCGTTCCGTTAGAATTGATACGACCCGCGCGCCGCCGCGCGGGGCCTGCCGGTCGCGGTCAAAAAAGAGTCGAGGAATAATCGCTGTTTTATGTGGAAATTTAACACCCGGGGGTCGGCGGCGAGGATCTAACTTGACGCGCGGCGATTTGTCAAGATGCCGTTGCCACCGAGCGCCGCTTTTCCAAAGTTTTATAAAAAACCACTCTTTTCAGGGTTGATCCTCAATTCAATTTGTCATTAGGATAAAGGTAGCGATGTGCGGATGGGTTGCTCGCAACGAGCTGCCAACCTTTCCCAATAACCAGCCCGTTGCGGAAAACAGGCTGACTCGCATCCGCTACGCATTCCTCCCGGAAAGGAATCGAGGCGCCTGTGATTGTGCTAGTTTCGCTCCCTTTTTCCAAAGCGGCGCGCGGGATTAGTCACAGTTGAACTGCACTTCATTTGGGCCACGCTGTGGAGTATGTCCGATGATTCATTACAGTTGTGATTTGTGTAAACGTACGCTCGACCCCCAGGATGATCTGCGGTATGTCGTCAAGCTGGAGGTTTTTGCCACACTCGACCAGGAACATTCCCCCCTTGATGAGGATCAAGATAATTTGCTGGAACTGCAAGACGTCCTGCAGCGCCTGGATGACCACGCGGACGAAACAATCAGTAGCGAAGTTTACCAATCGCTCAAATTCGATCTTTGTCCCGATTGCCGCAAAAAATTCCTAAAAAATCCGCTTGGTCGTGAAGTCAAGCAATTTGACTTTAGTAAAAACTAGCCGTAGTTTTTTGGCCGTAGCATTTTGATGGTCGCCGATGGCGCGGCTATCATATCACCGGCAGTCTGTGGTATCACCGCCAGCCTGTTTTAAGATCGGTTGGCATATTTCATAGCCGGCGGTATTCAGAACCAGCGTCCGTTCCACCGACCGCATTTTACGTTGGTCGCTTTTCATTAGTTCCTCTTGCCGGTAACGAGCATGTCGGCCTCCACGCCACGCCGGCCAGCAGCTTCGGACTCACCCCTCCCGTTTCGCTTTAATCCGCGTTCGGGTTATTCCTGGCTCATACTGCTGGTCATTTTGGCGTTGGCCGCTTATCAGGCTTGGCAGCGGCAACAACCACCGCCAATTCCCAATCCCCCGCCGGTGGCGGCGGATCCGGCATTGCCCCCTGCATCACCGCGGGCTACTCCGCCCGAACATGGCGGTACGTCCGCCAAATCGCGCGGCAGCGATATCCCTCTTGAAAATTCCCGGGAAAAACCGGCGGTTGATCAGCCCGCTGGCGAATCATATCAAGTAATCCGCGTGGCCGATGGCGATACGCTGACGGTCCGCGACAGCCGCAACCGTGAAATTCGCGTGCGTCTGATCGGCGTGGATGCTCCCGAAATCGACCATCCCGATCAGAACATTCGCGCCGAACCCGGCGGCTATGAGGCCAAAATTTTTACCACCCGCGCCGTCCAAAAGCAACGCATCCGGCTGGTTTTTGACGAGGGTTATGAACGGGAGGACCGGTATGGCCGCTGGCTGTGCTATGCCTACTATCAGGAGGGGGCGACCGAGAAATTTTTAAACGTGGAACTGGTGCGGGCGGGATGGGCCAGTGTCTACGATGACCGGCGTAGGTTTCCATACTCGGCGGCGATCTATCGCCAACTAAAAGCGGCCCAAAGCGAGGCCCAATCCGCGCGCCGGGGAATTTATGGGAATTAATGGCATTTTGCAGGTTCTCAAATTTCAAATCTCAAATTTGAGATTTGAAATCTCCGATAGTTACGCGGCTACCCACCTTCACCGTGTCCCTCCGTGTCTCCAGCGTTCTTCTGTGGTTTAGAAAGATATTTAGCACGCAGCCACAGATGATAAATAGAAGCGGCACAGAGAAGGTAAAAATACTATGACTGTGACTTGAAATTTAGCATCTCGATCCGTGAAAATCCGTATTCATCCGTGGCTCAGTAATAATTTTCAGCCACGAATATTCACTAATTGAACACGGATATGGAATTCTCTTCTCCCTGCCCCTCCGTGTCTCTCAGTAACTCCGTGATAAATGTATTCTGTCCCTGGCTGACGCGGCGGGCTGAAAACATGCTGGCTAGCCCTGGGGCCAGGCAAATAACCGTACCGTGTTCCCATCGGGGTCCTTGGTCACTATTTCGCTAAAACCCTCGTTGCTCTCGCGGGGAGCCTCCACCGCCAACCCGGCCTCCTCCAAACGCTGCCCAATCTTGGCCAGGTTTTCCACTTCAAAGCCCAACGACCAGCGGGGGCTGGCATCCCCCGCCTGCTCGCGCTTTAATAGCGAGATCCGCGTCTCCCCCGCCTCCAACAACGCATATCCATCTTCCTCCACTCGGACCAACACCCGCAGGCCCAGCGTCAGGCGGTACCACTGTAACATTTCCTGCCAACGCCCGGTGCGCAGTTCCACACAATACAAACTAGGGCGATTTTCCCGATTTAGCATGGCCATAGATGAAAAAAAGTTGAAAGACAGGTTGTGGTAACTGGCATTTCCGGCGCGTTCCGCTAGCACACCGGGGCCTGGCACCGACCAACGGATGTTTCAAGCCCGGCTGCGGGAAAGTGGGCATGCCAGTTGGCCACTGGCATTGACGGAACCGGCAAATTCCCGGAAAATATTGCCTCATTTAGGTTTAGGACAATTCTTTAGGCCCGGGGAAAATTTCCCGCACTCAACAGAGTTGTCTATTTTAGGGCGTCCCTTGCCTGGCAAACAAGGGATTGTTCCCACCACCTGAATTAAAGTTTAAGCATCCCCCGCTTTGATAAACCCACCGAATGTTGACCATCCCAGGGGGGGTGCGCTCATTTTGTCCTCCGAAAGACCCGCGCTCGATGTCCGATTCGTCACCATCCCCCGAATTGAGTTCCGGCCAGCAATTGGAAGCCGCCCGCCGCGCCAAACTACAAAAACTGGTCGAATTGGGCGTGGACCCGTGGGGTTGCCGCTTTGACAACCATAAAAAAATCAGTGAGATCCGCGCGCGCGAGGGAGAAATCACTAGCAGCACTACTTCCGACGGCCAGACGGAACAACATGGCCCCACCGTCCGCGCGGCCGGGCGGATTATGCTCTTGCGCGATACCGGCAAACTCATTTTTATCACGCTGCGCGATTGGTCGGGCGATATCCAGTTGTTCCTGGGAAAAAAACAAGTCGGCGACGCCAACTGGGCTGTCGCGCAGTGCCTGGACCTCGGGGATCTCTTGGGCGTGGAGGGAGAACTCAAGCGAACCAAGACAGGCGAACTGACGATTTTTGTGACGGAACTGCAGTACCTAGGCAAGTCGCTAGAAACCCCGCCGGATAAGCATAAAGGGCTAGCCGATCCCGAATTGCGTCAACGGATGCGGTACCTGGACCTCACCCATACCGAGGGAGTCTGGCCGCGATTCCTCAAGCGGACTCAAATCGTGCATTCGATAAGGCAAACGCTGGCGGGAGAGGGATTTGTGGAGATTGAGGGGCCGACTTTGCACGCTATTGCCGGGGGCGCGGCGGCGCGGCCCTTTGTGACGCACCACAACGCCCTGGATATGCAATTGTACCTGAGAATCGCGCTAGAGTTGCACCTCAAGCGGTTGTTGGTTGGCGGTGTGGAGCGCGTGTACGAATTGGGACGCGTCTATCGCAACGAAGGGATCAGCCCGCGACATAATCCGGAATTTACGATGCTGGAGGTGTATCAGGCGTATGGCGACTACCGCACGATGATGGACCTGACCGAAAAACTGCTAGTTGGCGCGATCCAAGCGACCGGACAGCCGCTGCAACTGGCCTGGGGCGAAAAAAACATCGACTTTACACCTCCCTTTGCGCGGGCGACTTATGACGAGTTATTCGCCCAGCACGCGGGCGTGGATCCAACTGATCCTGCGGGATTAATAACTAAAGCGAGGGAGTTGCATCTGGACACGGCAGGCAAACACCCGGATGTGATCAAAAGCGAGATTTTTGAGGAATGCGTGGAGGACGCGCTGGTGGGACCGATTTTTGTCATGGATTATCCCGCTAGCATTTGCCCCCTGACCAAGCGCAAAAAAGAGAATCCCGCCGTGGCGGAGCGGTTTGAACTATTTGTGCAGGGCATGGAACTGGCCAACGCCTATACGGAACTAAATGATCCCGACCTGCAGGAGCAACTGTTCAGCCAGCAACTGGCTGGCCAAAAAGAAGAAGACAGCATGGCCAAGATGGACCGCGACTTTATCAAGGCCCTGCGCCACGGCATGCCCCCCGCCGGCGGCCTGGGAATCGGCATCGACCGGCTGGTGATGCTACTCACCAATAGCACGACGATCCGCGATGTGATTTTGTTCCCGCTCTTGCGGGGGGAATGAGGGATACAGAGTCTAAAGGGAGAGGATACTGATTTAAGCACGGAGTCACGGAGTAAATCCAGAGTTGCACGGAGAAAAGAGGGAAACTGATGGCATTGCAATTAGAAGAGCTTACCCACGAGATCATTGGCGCAGCAATTGAAGTAAATCGTGTGCTAGGTCCAGAACGAATTAAAGTCAGAATTATGAATGCAGAATGAAGATTTGAATGCTTGCCAATCGGCGCTTTGCATTTTTACTTCCCTATTCTGCTTCTCACTTTGCCCTACCCCCCGTTCACTATCCCCTATCCCCTTCCCCCTGTTCCCCATTCCCCGTTCCCTAACTTCCCGTCCACGGATGGACAACCATGTACAAAATTTTGCTCTGCCTGCGGTATCTGCGGACCCGCTGGATCGCGCTTGCCAGCATTATTAGCGTGATGTTGGGTGTGGCGACGATGATCGTGGTTAATAGCGTCATGTCGGGCTTTACGCACGAAATGATGACCCGTCTGCGCGGCAGCTTTGCCGATTTAATCTTTGAAAGCACCAGTCTGGACGGTTTTCCCGACGCCGACTGGCACATGGCCAAAATCCGCGAAGTCGGCGGTGACCGCATCGTCGGGGTCACGCCCACAGTCCATGTCCCCTCCATGCTCAGCTTTCAGGTCAATGGCCAATGGATCAACCGCCAGATCGTCTTGATCGGCGTCGATCCCGCCACCCAAGCCAGCGCGAGCGACCTGTCCCAAAATCTGCTCCATGCGGGGAATCGGCAAAAGTTGTCGTTTGACCTGCGCGAGGGAGGCTTCGACCTGTATGATCGCCAGGCTCCCGCCGGAGAAGCCCAGGAACGAACCGACCTCAAACACGCGGGGTGGGAGTATCGCCGTTTTCAGGCCGAACGCCGCAAAGCGCTCGAACGAACCCAACAGGCCGAAGCCGCCCTGCGCGAGCAACAGGCCTTGGCCAATCCATCCCCGGCCCCCCTAAATCCCGCCGCGGGCAACTCCTCCGCGCCCGTGGGCGTCCCCACGGACTCAGCCGCAACCGATAGCGCCGCGGCCCCGGTGACGGATCCGTTCGCCCAGCGAGCGACACAACCAGAGCAGGTTTTTGACCCAGCCAAGGAGCAGTTCACCGGGATCATCCTGGGGAAGGAGCTGATTTTTCATGACGCGCTGGCGCGGTTTTTGGTGATCCCCGGCGATGATGTCAAGATCTCCTTTCCCACCGTGGGCCACCCCCCCAAGATCCTCAGTGATAACTTTACCGTGGTGGATATTTATGAAAGTAAAATGACCGGGCATGATGGAAACTTTGTCTTTGTGCCGTTGCGCCAATTGCAAGAAATGCGGGGAATGATCGATCCCGCCACTGGCAGCGGACGAGTCAATGCCATTCAAATCCGCGTGCGGGACGGCGTCGATGTGACAGAGCTGCGCGCGGAAATGGCCGCGGCTTTTTCCAAGGCGTTTTATAAAATCGAAACTTGGCAGGAAAAAGTCGGCCCGCTGCTGGCCGCCGTCGCCATGGAAAAGCAAGTGCTGAACATACTATTGTTTTTAATCATTGCCGTCGCCGGATTTGGCATCTTGGCGATCTTTTTTATGATCGTCGTGGAAAAAACCAAGGACATCGGCATTCTCAAATCGCTCGGGGCTTCGCGGCAGGGGATCATGGGCATCTTTCTGGGCTATGGCCTGTCGCTGGGGATTGTCGGCTCCGGAGTTGGGCTAATCCTGGGCTTGATTTTTGTTTGGAATATCAACACCATTCGGGACCTGCTGGAGTATTGCACCGGCCAGCGCGTCTTTGATCCCAGCATTTATTACTTTTACAAAATCCCCACAGTGGTCGAGCCATTGACCGTGGGCTGGATTGTTTTAGGCGCATTGGTGATCGCGGTGTTGGCCAGCGTGCTGCCGGCCATTCGCGCGGCCAATCTTCATCCCGTGGAGGCGCTTCGCTATGAATAACCTAATCGAGTCATTTTCCACCGCGACAGTACCCCCAGCGCGCGGCGGGCAGGGAGCTATTTCTCCCCAGGAACAGACCCACTTAAGCCAAAATACCGCCGCCGAGCGCGGCGTGCGCGGTCCACACGCGCGGTTTCCACCAGCGGCGATAGAGCCCTCCGGGGAGCACCAATCTTCCACCGGCGCAAAAACGCAACTATGTGCGCGGGGGTTGGTCAAAAATTATCGCAAGGGAGAATTAGAAATTCCCGTTTTGCGGGGGGTGGATTTGGAACTGCGGGCGGGAGAGTTTTTGTCGATTATCGGTCAAAGCGGATCGGGTAAAAGCACGTTATTACATTTGCTGGGGACGCTGGACGCGCCGACCGCGGGGGAAATTCACTTTTGGGGGCATCGGATTGACAATTTGCCCGTCAAAGCGCGCGATCGCCTGCGAAATGAAGAATTTGGCATGGTGTTTCAGTTTTACCACCTCTTGCCGGAACTGACCGCGCTGGAAAATGTACTGATGCCGCTGATGATTCGGGAAAATTGGTGGAATTATCAGCGAAACAAGCGAAAATACGCCGCCCGCGCGACGGAACTGCTAGAGATGGTAGGCCTGGGTCACCGCAGCCATCACCAACCGCGGGAAATGTCCGGGGGTGAAATGCAGCGGACCGCCATCGCCCGCGCCCTCATGACCCAGCCGCAAGTGCTCCTGGCGGACGAGCCGACGGGAAATCTGGACGCGGCGACCGGGGAGGAAATTTTGGGAATCTTGCGAACCTTGAATCGCACCCAAAACCTCTCTATCATCATGGTCACACACGATCAGGGGCTGGCGGCCCGCGCCGATCGTATTATCCGCTTGTCCGCGGGGCGTGTGGAGTTGGTATAATGGTAGCGAGCAGGGACAAGGGGATAGGGAGCCAGGGGCCAGGTGTTAGGGACGAGGGGTCAAAGTGCCAATTCTCGTACCAAAATAATAAATACCAAAAACCAAACTTCATTACTCCAAACTCCACTCCTCCAAACTCCAAAACCAAACTTCATCCTCCCGCATCATGTCGCTGCAAATTTACATCTCTGGCAAATTCTACCCCAAAGAGGACGCCAAGATCAGCGTCTATGATCATGGGTTGCTGTATGGCGATGGCGTGTTTGAGGGGTTGCGCAGCTACGGCGGCAAGGTCTTTCGCCTGGAACAGCATTTGGACCGCCTGTGGGCGTCGGCCCGGGCGATCATGCTAGAGATTCCCCTCTCGCGCCCCGCCCTGGCCAAAGCGGTCAACGACACCGTCGCGCTCAATAAAATCCAGGATGGGTACGTGCGGCTGGTTGTGACCCGCGGGGCGGGCAGCCTGGGCCTAGACCCCCACAAAACCAGCCATCCCCAGGTGATCATCATCGCCGACGCGATCAGCCTCTATCCGGATGAGTTTTATCAAAAAGGGTTAGAGATCATCACCGCCAGCACGATCCGCAACCATCCCGCCGCCCTCAGCCCCCGAATCAAGTCGCTGAATTATTTAAATAATATCCTGGCCAAGCTCGAGGGCCTGCAGGCGGGATGTGTCGAGGCCCTCATGCTTAACCACAAAGGTGAAGTGGCGGAATGCACGGGAGATAATATATTTCTGGTTAAAAATTCCGCCGTCCTTACCCCCCCCTTGGACGCGGGAATACTCGAAGGGATCACCCGCGACGCTATCATGGAACTGGCCCGCAAGGCGGGCTACGAAGTTCGTGAACCCGCCCTGACCCGGCACGATGTCTACACCGCGGACGAATGTTTCTTAACCGGTTCCGCCGCCGAGGTCATCCCCGTGGTCAAGGTCGATCAACGCCCCATTGGCAATGGCACCGTCGGCCCCGTAACCCGCGACCTGCTAGAACGCTTTAAGAAAGCGACACGCGGCTAGGGGACAGGGTTAGGGGATAGGGGTTAGAGACGAGGGATGAGGGACGAGGGTGGCGGGGAAAAAACTTGGCCCCTCACTGCTTCAACAAATCCGCCGATGGTATCGGCGGTGCGAGAGACGGGAGGTGGGAGACGAGAGGCGGCAGGCAGGAGACGCAGGGGTGCAGGGGAGCGGAGGTGCAAGGGGGGAATGGCAACAAAGCCGCCGATGGTATCGGCGGTGCGGGAGACGAGGGTCGAGGGACGGGAGACGCAGGGAGAATGGTAAAAATTTAGTAGTAAGAATGCAGCAGGCAGAATGACTGTAATCAATTTTTGATTCTTCATTTTTAATTCTTATTTGACAGCCCTCCTCACCGCAGTTCCTCCATAAACCTTAAATACCGCGCGTTCAGCAAGCGAAAGTCCTTGCCAAACACACTGACAAAGTCCGTCAACCGCGCTTGCGGTGGATAATCCGTAAATGCCTCGCGATTGGCCGTCAGTTGCAAATACCGCGCGTATTCCCGTGGGTGTTGCTCCACCAGAAAAAACGTGAACGCCCACGCCTCGGCATAACCCGCATCCGGGTCGGCGTCAAAAAAACGGTCATCGGCAATTAGTCGCAACAACGCGTCTTCCGGACGGCGTTCTTTTACATATGTCCTAAACTGCGCTAGCCGGTCGCGATTGATGCGATCCTCGCGTCGGGGATAGCCTCGCGAATCCCACACGCCGGGGGCTTCAAACATGGTCCCCAACCCCTCCGCCACCCACCGCGGCGGCGGCGACCAGCGATTATGGATGCCGGTGTTAAACGCCGCCTGGTGGGCCGCTTCATGCACAATGGTCGCCATATTTTGCTGCCAGTTGCGAGTGGATTTTCCCCCATCCAGGTCAAAGAGGGCCACGCGGTTGGTTCCTCCCAGGTAATAGCCCAGCATTTCCGGCGTCGCGGCCACCCCTTGATTGGTCGAATACCTGATAAAATCGGCCTGCCGGTCCAACACCACGGCCACGAGCGGAAATTCCGGCTCCGCCAGTTGAAACCCCCGCACCTGAAAATACATCACGAATGAACGGTACATTTCTTCAAACCGCTCCGCCCAGGCGCGGGCTTTGCCGGATTGGGTGGCGACCAAAAAATGCCCGGTGGATGTGACCGTAAAATCATGTCCTAGTTCGGCTTCTAGCCGGGCTTTCATGACGCTGGCGGGATAGCTAGTAAAATCACGCGCGGTCTGGCGAAAATCCGTTGCTTGATTAGGGTGAAATGATTTGAGCGCCCCCGCGCGGGTCAGCAGCAGAACGTTATCCTCCGACCAGGCGAGCGGCCGCCCCTCTAGCCGCTCGCCAGCCAAAGTCAGTTCAAAGGTCACCCGCGGCGGTTCCGCCGACAACGTCAGAGGCAAAATCATCTGCCCGCAAATGGCCAGGACCATAGACAACCAGCCGCGCGCTTGCCATCTCGTCCGCCCAGCCACAAAATCATCCCCTGCCGGCGTCAGTGCTTGCATGTTTCACTCGATGATAAGTGTCTAATCCCCCAGGCTCCGCACTTTAATTCTAGGTTACGCGAAATGACGGTGACGCCCCATAAATAACGATTTTTCTAGCGAACCGGGGGAAATAAAATGTTAAAATGAATTTGCCTAAATGGGATTTGTCATGTTGCCGCCCCAACACTTTTTTTACGGTTGCCCGATGACCGCCGACACCCTCATTCATTTCCTATTTTCACCCAAGTTCCCCGGGAGGATAACCAGCCAGCTCATGCGGTTGCTGGCTGGGGCGTTGTTGCTGGTTTATTTGCAGCATGGGGGGACGCGCGCGGGCATCGCCCAAGACACAACCAAGCCAGGCCCCCCCTCCCCTGCTGCTCAATCACCTTCCCCGACGCAGCCCCCTTTGACTACGCAGCCCCCATTAACAGATAAACCGCCATTGGCGGACCAGGCTTCCCCGGCTTCGGAAACGTCGGACATGTCCGACACCCCGCAAGCGACGGCCGTGCGAAAACTACTGCGTCAGTTAGAGGCCCCCGTGCTGGAGGACCGGGACGCGGCGGAAGCGGAGCTGATCGAGCTGGGGCCGGATATCTTGCCGCTTTTGCCCGCGGAAAAAACCTTGCCCAAGGGGGCCCAGCAAAGCCTGGCCCGTATTCGCAAAGCCATCGAGGTGCAGGCGATCGCGCTGACGGCTAAAGGCTCGTTGGTAACGCTCAAGGTTGAAAAAATCCCCTTGGCGGATGTCCTGGCCGACCTGCAAAAGCAAACGGGCAATACGCTCAAACTTGGCGAAAATCAAGCCGACCTGGCCAACACGCCGATCACGCTGGATTTAACTAAGGAACCATTTTGGCGGGCGCTCGACAAAATTTTGGACCAGGCCCAGGCCACGACCTATCTCTTTCATCCCGATCATGGAATTCTAATTATTCCCAAGGCCAAAATGGCTTTGCCGCGCTTTGGACAGGCCAGTTACAGCGGTCCATTACGGATCGATGCCACGCAATTAATTCTGAGCCGCGATCCCCGCATGGCCAATGACCCATTATTGCGGGCCACGGTGGAGATCGCCTGGGAACCGCAGTTGCGGCCGATTTTTTTGGAATTGGACCAAAAATCACTAGTCGCCAAGGATGATCAAAGCCGCACGTGGTCCTCGGCGATGGACCAGGGGAGCGCGGGGAGCCTGATTAATCATAAAACCAACGCCGCTTCCCTGGATATGCTGCTGGAGGCTCCCCCCCGCGCGGCGACCGAGCTAAAAAGCCTGACCGGCAGGATCAAGCTATTGATGCCCGGCCAAACCCAGACGTTCACCTTTAACGACCTGGGCAAGGCCAAGAACGTGGAAAAGAAGCTGGCTCAAGCGACAGTCACGCTAGAGAACATTGTCAAAAACGATGAATTGTGGGAATTTCATGTGCGCATCCGCTATGACCAGCCGTATGTCGCGTTTGAATCGTATTTGGCCGCCTGGATCTTGTCTTATCAGCCGGTCTTGTTTGACAACCAGGGCAAAACAATAGAACATATCAGTTTGGATACCAACGGCCGCAATGAGCGGGAAATTCTCTTGGTGTATCTGTACGATGTGGCGGACCTGACGGGGTGTAAATGGGTTTATACCTTGCCGGGGGGGATTTTGGAGGTACCGTTAGAATTTGAACTACAGAGCCTGCCGCTCCCCTAAGAATATTGATTTGTCCGGGTTTCCCGGAAAAAAATCTTGTCCCACGCAACTTTGTTGACACCTGGCCACTTTGTGCCAGAACATCCTTTTTTCCAAGACCGTATTTTCGCATAGGTAACGCCAGTGCCCGCCCCCATGAGAAAGCCTTTCCGGAGTCAGCCCTTGTTACTGACTTGCAATTTCTTTCGAACGCGCGGGGCGTCGCTTGCCCGGTCGGTCATTACCAGTTGGTGCCTGCTGTTTTGCCTATGGGCGGTATGGGGTTACCGGGCCGCGGCGCAAGCCGTCGGTGACCCGCCTGCCGCATCCCCTCCGTCCCCCACCAGTCCCGCCCAGCCCCGCCCCGACCAAATCATCGTGGCCAAAATTAACGAATTGCCCATCTTTATGGCCGATGTCGAGCAAGCGCTCGAGCGGCATCTCAAGGGAAGGCAAGTGGATCAGCAGGTACGGACCCTGATGATCGCCGAACTGTTGCGAAAGCTGATGGAAGAGCGGATGTTGGTCGGTTTTATCGATCAATGGCCAGACCGCGCCACGGAGGCGGAGATAGATAAAGTGCTAGAGGAACGGCGGGAAATGATCAAAACCAAGGATCCCATGGCCGATTTGGATAAAATCCTGCAAAAGGCGGGTATGACGTTGGCGCAATACCGTCGGCGGCTATTTTGGGAAACCAGTTGGAGCAAGTACGTTGCCCAAAAAACCACCCGTGAGGCCCTGGAGAAGTATTTTGAGGATCACCATCAGGAATTTGACGGCTCGCAAATTCGCGTGCGGCATGTGCTTTTTCGCCCGGTAAAAAACCTGGATGAACGGGAATTTCAACGCCTCTACGACCGGGCGTTGGCCGTTTATCAGCAAATCCAGGCCAAGGAACTGACCTTTGATCAGGCTGTCGAAAAATACTCCAACGGTCCCAGCCGCCTGCAAAACGGCGATTTGGGCTGGATAGAACGGAGCGGCCCGATGCTCGAGGAGTTTTCCAAACCCGCGTTTGGACTAAAAATGAACGAAGTCAGCGAGCCGATCCTGACCCAATTTGGCGTGCATTTGATCATGGTGACCGAAACCCGGGGCGAAAATCTAAAAAAATTTGACGATGTGCTGGATAAAGTGCAGGTCGCCTATTCGCAAATGATCATGAGCCAGGCCACCGAAGAATTTCGTGCCGCGGCCAAAGTGGAAATCAGCCCCTACATTCCCCACTATGAATGGGGGACTAAAAAACTGCACATTCCCGACCCCAAATTGCTTCAGAAAACTGGTAAATAGCCCACCTACAAAGGGCTGGGCCAGCGGTGGAATTACCGCGCGGGCCGTGGCCCCCCCTGTTAGTGGCTCCCGCGGATTCGCGTATGGCACATATCTTGATAGTCGAGGACGATCCCCATATTGCCCGCGCGCTCAAGCTGAACCTGGAGGCGGAAGGATACGACGCCAGTATTTCCGCTGACGGCCAAACCGCGCTCGCGTTGCTGGGCGAGTCGTCCACCACGATTGATTTGGTGATTTTGGATCTCATGCTTCCCGGCCTAAGCGGGTATGCCGTCTGCGAATCGCTACGTAATCGGCAGTGCGAGATACCAATCGTGATTTTAAGCGCCCGGACACTGACCGAGGACCGCGTGCGGGGGTTTGACTCGGGGGCGGATGTGTATTTACACAAACCGTTTGACCTGGAGGAATTGCTAAGCGTGGTGCGAAATTTGCTTAACCGGCGCTCCCGGGGGCGAATTGACGCCGAACAAAAGACCACTGGCAAGGGGGCGACTTATGCCTTTGGCGATGCCAGCGTGAACTTTGACACTTATGAAGTCACCGTCCACGGAAAGCTGGTCCGGCTGACCACCCTGGAAATCAAGCTCCTGCGATACTTTATCGAGCACGAGGGGATGGTGGTTTCTCGTTCGGAACTTCTGGAAGAAGTGTGGGGGCTGGCCCACACCCCCACGACCCGCACGGTGGATAATTTTATTTTGAATTTACGAAAGACGTTCGAGCAGGATCCGGCGAATCCGCGGCATTTTTTGAGTATTCGGGGCACAGGTTATCGTTTTGTGGCCCGACCCCAGACAGATCCCCCGACGGGCGACGGCTAAAAACAGCACAAGCGGGTACGCTCTTGCACCCTCTTCCGCCTGTGCGATCGGGGCCATAACGATTGGCGGCACCGGCCCATTCAGTATCGCCATTTATTTAGTCCAACAAAAAAATCGCATTTTATATTCACGGTCAAGAATCGCGCCTGTTGACTCGATAGAAATAGGGAACCACCCGCAACCGCCAACACTCGACTTCACGGGTCAGACAAAGCTATACAGGTGGCATATATCCCCGGCGATTCAACCGAACTCCGGGGCTGGCGGCCTTGGTGACTAACGGCGCTGGTTGTGTAGCTTCCAACCAGTAGGACTATGGGGGTCCCGCCCTTATTCCACCACGGCTCGTCCTCCCTGGATTCGGTTTTTTCAAAGTTTCCGCAGGTTTCCGCCCGTTTCATCACCACACCCTAGGTATCCTTGGCTGGGGGAATCTACCGGCGCATTCTTGTCCGAGCTCAAATCAACAGCCGCCTAAGGTTTGGGGGGCTTGCCCGATGGCCGGAACGGCGCGCGAGGCTGTATCAAGATAACGCCAGATAGCCCGGGGATAGCGGGCGCAATAAAAAACCGCCGGGTTGTGCCAGCCCGGCGGTATCGCGATTCTTGACTTCAAACTTTGTCCACTAGATTAGCGGAACAAGAACAGGGCCGCCAATAAGGAGCAACCCAGGACGACATTTTTACGCAAGTCGTGTTTGCGGGATAATTTTCCAAACAACATAAGCACACCTACCGTGGATAGGAAGATGCCCCCCATTAAAACGCTGCTGACTTCGGGAATGATGACTTGGTTATAAAATTGGAAGAATTCACCCAAGTGGGCGGAACCGGATGCTCCCCCTGTGACGGAGATCGCCTTGCGAACAAAGACCGACGAACTAGGTGTAGTCAAGGCTGTGGTTTGCTCTAAATCGCCAAGCGGGCTATTTTGCTGCTTTGAAACGCTAAGGCTACCTAGGATCGGGGAATTCGGCGAGGAGTTGGCAAAAATCGTCTCTGCGATATTGACAATGCCATTTCCCGTGGCGGAGGCACCGCTCATCACCATCCCGACACCCGCTCCGCCAATCACCATTTGCTGGGAGGGAGGAAGCATTGGATCCGGGATAACCGAAACCTTAAAGGTCAGGTTGGCGTTGGTTGTCGCGCCGGACCCGGCGTTCATCGACATCAAGAAACGCAACCCGTATTCCCCTGTCATGCTATCCTGGCCCCCTTGGACAAGGAATGTGCTCAAGCTTTGGGGAATGGAGCCGCCAAAAGCGATCCCATCCAAGGCAAACATGCTAAAGAGCTTGTCCCCGGCAATCAATTGCCCATTCGGCAAATTGCTGAGGGCCACGGGATCGCCCGTGAGGGAAACAAATGCTGCTGGGGCATTTTGTAGCGGCATACAAACCGCAAATGCCAGGGCCGTTAAACAAACCGCCCAAATTCGACGTAGTCGTCGCATAGGATGAGTCCTTAGGTGCAAACACGTGTGTAGTTTCTCGCAGACAACAGGTTGCCGCGACCATGATGGCTCTAAAACCTTGCCGGACAAACGGAGTTTTGCCCGACGATTTCCCCCCAGCCCGCCGAATGGCGCGGCTTCTCCCGTCTTTCAAACCACCATGGCCGATGACCACATCCCACCCGGGGGAAGAGGCTGGCGAATACCGGGTAAACCGGCAATCGACAACGACCAACGATAGCTCTGACAGACCCCTTACCAGCTCCAACGCTTGTTCCGGCGACGATGAATTCCGTTCATGCTGACCGGGCGCTTCTTAGTGCGAAAATCTTGCTTACGAGAGCCTTGCGGGGCTTCGTTGGACTTTTCGCGGACCCGCATCGAGCGATAATCCAGATCGTTGCCTTCGTCTTCGTGAATCCAAGTGTTAGGAGCGTTCATGAGTCTGTCCTCTAGGTAAAAAGTGCTTCAACCCAACTAATGATTGACCGCTTAAAATCCAAACCATCGTTAAAACGCGTCGCGTTGTACTATCCTTAAACCGTTGTCGGCGAATGCCTGGCGGCAATTTGCAGGGCTTGCTCACACAACTCGGTGTAATTCGCCTGCAAATCAACCTCGGATAAGTAGGTCCAAACCCCCGCCTGTCTGGCCCATAGTTCAATCTGCGGATCCGACTGGGAAGCTCCCACAATGAGCAACACCCCCCCGATCCACGTCATGTGTTCCACTAACTGCCGCACTCCGCTCGCCGCGGAATCTTCCCCGGGCAAATGCAGAAAAGCCATTCTCACGGGATTGCGGCATAAAATCTTCAATGCTCCGACCGCGTCCCGTGTAATCCACGGTTGCCAACCAGCCCGCTTCGCCCCGGCTGCAAACTCGGTGGATAACCTTTCGTCATGACTCATGACCAAACACGGCCAGTGGGAATTGCCTTGCATTGTTATTCCACTAGTCGTTTGCTGATCTGTCTGACGCGGTTGGTCCGTGATGTTTGTCTGCGTGGCGTTCGGCCCATCGCCAGGTAAAGCGACGTTGTTCGGCAAAACCATTGCGCTGGGTGACATCCTGAATCAGTCGTTGTGCATCTGTGATTGTTGGCCCGTAATCCAATTCCAACCCGCAATCAAAATCCACACTCTCTCTGCGCAGAATCCAATTGCTTTCTGACGCACTGTTACAAAGCAATTGATATGCCATGAGCCGCATGACCTTAAAAGCTATTCTTTAACCACAAGCGCAATAACGGTTTACAGAATTTAATAACCACCCATGCGGCACTAAATTGGATTTATGAGAATTCACCCAAATGGTGATTCCATTACCGCCGAAGAGCCTAGATTGGCCGTATAATGCGGCACTTTAGCTACGATTCACCAATTTAGTGACAGCTCACCAAAACAGTGATTTTCACAACTTAGCCTGCTAGCAAGGACAAATTATCCCAAATGGCCCAGCCAGGGATCTTGTTATTATGAGTAACGTTTATCCCTTTAGTTTTGTCATAGCTAGGGGTAAAAATCGCGCAGAACCACCGGTGGGAATCAGTCCGTGGATTTTCGCTTCAACCATATTCAATCGTCATGCGGCGAATCGCGTTGACAGCGTACCTGATTTCTACGCCCAGCAGGTTCCGTGGGTTCTGCCTAAGCCACGATGCTCCCGCCAACAGGGGGGCCCGGGTAGTACCGCCAGCGCGAGAATGCCACTGACGCGCAAAGAGAGCTAGCTAACCCAGCGGCGGGGCGTTCTCCACTGCCGCTAAACCCCGTAAAAATGTTTGCGCTTGCTCAAAAGAGGCTTGCAAATTCAAAAACTTTTGCCGGTCTCCTCCTTTATCGGGGTGCAATTTCTTTACCTTTTCACGATAAGCTTTTAATAAATCTTCCTCGCTGCAGGGCAATCGCAGTCCAAAGGTCAATAAACAGGGAGGCGTTTTTTGCCTGGCCCAGGCTGGAATTTGCGGCAAATAATTGCTCACCACAATCATCACCCGCCGCGCTGCGAGCCACCAGGCCCGCAAATCAAAAAACATGAGCACATAACCGCTTCCCACCAAGCTTAACAGCACAGTGAAAAATACAATCAACACCCAGCGGTCAAAATCGTCCGGCCAGCGATTCATGGCAAAAAAGCTCATAGCAAATCCGACGCCCAACTTTCAATAATAAATCTCAAGCCGTTCCGGCGGCTCCCCGCACAAGTTTGAGCAAACTGATTTCCGGAGGGGCGTTCCACCGCAGGGCTAATTCCGCCGAAAGCCCGCGGCTGACATGCATCACGCACCCTCCTTGAAAAAACGTACCGCCCGCATAGCGTACCCCATGATAGCTGGGGGCAAAGATCGGCCCAATCCCTGGCAGGGCTATCTGGCCACCGTGGGTGTGGCCAGCCAACATGAGGGGAAAATTCCACCGTTGAGCGTAGCCAAATTGATCCGGTGTATGCGCTAACAAGACGCGAAAATATGGTTTTCCCCGCCATTCCACCGGGGCATGCCGCAGGTCGGCCGCTGGACCCAACCAGGGAAGTTCGTTACCGGCTAATAAGAGCGGCCAACCACGCGGATAGGCAAATTTCCAACCTCCCCCCACATCCTGAATTCCCACATCGGCCAAGACCCGGTGAATGCGGCCCAGATTGTGGGTGCGGGAATCGTGATTTCCCAGAATGTAATAAATGCCATGTTCCGCCCGCAAATTTCCCACTGTTTCCGGCAGCCAATCAATGCAATCCGCGGCATCGACTAGGTCTCCGGTAATGGCAATTAATTCCGGTTGCAAGTCCGCCACATGTTGAAGTGCTAACTGAAAATAACGTTGAGAGATGTGGCCGGTAAAATGCATATCCGACAGATGCACGATCCGCAAACCGTCCAACTCCGGCGGTAACTGGGGAATCGGCAATTCGTGCTGCTCCACGTGTAAACGCAAAACCTCATTTCCCGGCCAAAATTGGCATAGTTTGGCGAACCAGCCCACGCATAATGGCTGATCCGCCTGGTCGGCGACATTGAGTTTCTTTACGGTTGAATGATGTGTAAAGGCGACGGGATCGCCCGGGTACTTGCGTCTGGCCCAAATTACCGCCACAAAAGCCATCCAGGGGAGCAGGACGCAACTGTAGATTTGCCAGAGGGGGAATTCCTCCCGCCAAAATTGCCAGATTGACGTGAGTGGCTGTGCCTGACTGGCAAATAGCATGGCCTGCGTCCGCCAGCCAATGAATAGCCAATACATCAGCCCCACGGGCATGAGTATTAGCCCCACCAGGGAGCAGCTTTTGACAATCCAGCGCGGCATGCCAATGGCGTGGATACGATTAACCAGTGCGGCGCACAACGCCCAATGCCCGGCCAGGGACCAACTCCAAAAAATCGCCGCCAACAACAGGGACATTGTGCTTGGAGCGGTTCCAAAAGGATAAGGCCGGGAAAACCTGCGAAACAGGGGAGGCCAGAAGGCCAAATCGCGCGGGGGTAAGCTGTAGTTTAAGCAACGTTCCGCTATTCGCCCAGTCAAGCTAAAATTTTGGCCCGGACAATCGCGTTACCCTGCAGCGGCGTATGGAGCAAACATTATGCCGCCGCCCGCAATTGAGTTTGGTGTAGACGGCGGTACATTTCACACCGGCCAAACAATTCTCGGTGCGGTCCGGCGTCCACAATGGTTCCCCGGTCCATGACCACGATATGATCCGCTAAATCCAAGGTCGAGACGCGATGCGTGATCATGATGGTGGTCCGGCCGCGAATAAACTCTTCGAGGGCCCGGTGGATTTCTTGTTCGCTTTCGGGGTCGATTTGGCTGGTTGCCTCGTCCAGAAGTAATATCGCAGGATTGCGCAGAATCGCCCGCGCCAAGGCAATCCGCTGCCGCTGCCCCCCCGACAGACGCGCTCCCTGCGGGCCAATGATCGTCTGGTAACCATGCTCTAATTGTTGTTCAATAAATTGATGCGCATGGGCCTGTTGGGCGGCGGCAATGACCTGCTCAGTGGTGGCCGTCGGGGCGCCATAACGAATGTTATTGAATACCGTGTCGTCAAATAGCAGCGCTTCCTGGGTGACCAGGCCGATCTGGCCGCGTAGTTCGCGCACCCGCGCCTTGCGGATGTCGATGCCGTCTATGCGGACGCTGCCAGCGGCCGGGTCATAAAACCGCGGGATCAGATTGAGCAATGTACTTTTGCCGCAGCCATTAGGCCCGACGATCGCCACGGTCTGGCCGGCAAAAATTTCTAGACTAAGATTGTGCAGGACGAGTTGATCGGGATGATAGGCAAATTTGACATTCTCCAAGGTGATCGCGCGGCTATGCCGGGACAGGCGGACTGGCCGCGGCGGGTCCTGGATGGTTGGTTCGCGGTCCAAATACTGGTAAATTCGGTCTCCCGCCGCCATCGCCCGTTGCAACCTGCCAAAAACGTCCGAGAGCTTGCGGGCCGGATCGGTCGTGCCAACCAATAAACCATAAAAAATCAGCAGGGAACTTAGGCTTAGCGGGCGGTCCGTCATGCGAATGCCAAAGATGTGGGTTTCTTGGTTGAGCACCAGATAAGCCCCGGCCAAGATGCCCAGACAGATCGCGCTGATGCCCATCATCTCGGTCAAGGGATGAATCAGCGCGTCATAACGGGCAATTTTCATCCCGCGTTTAAAAATCTCTTTATTATTGCGATGAAAGCGCAGCCGTTCGTGCCGTTCGCGGGTAAAGGCTTTGACCACTTTGATATTGCCAAAGGTTTCGCCCAATATGCCAAAGAGCGCGGCGATTTCTTCCATGGCGCGGCGATTGGCGCGTTTCAGCGATTGGGCCAGGCGATTGATCAGAAATCCCATGATCGGCGCGAAAACTAGCGATAACAACAAGAGCCGCCAACAGACAAACGCCGCCCCGGCCAGGCAGACGATCATTTTGAGCGGCTCGCGCACCGCCCTGCCCAAGAGTGTCTGGATCCCCGCGTACAAGGCGTCCATATCATTGGTAAAGCGGCTTAGCAAGTCACTGGTTTTACTCTCGCTAAAGTTCGCCAGATCCAGCCGTAGCGTGCGGCGAAAAAACTTTTTGCGCAGGTCGGTCATCACCAGCATCGTCAGCCGATCGACCAGGATCGAATCAAACACCAGGAACACATTTTTTAGAATTGTACCCGCCAACAAGACCATCATGATCGCCAGCAAGGTTTGAAATTTATCACTGGGCAAATATTCATGGATAAGCGGGCTGAGCCACTCTTGCCGCGCCAGATGCGTTTCTTCCGCGGATAGCTTAAAAACCAATTCCTCGCGCCGCGCGCGGGCAAAGTCACCTTCTGGGGCCGGGGCATTGCCCGGTAATGCCGCCAATTCTGCCTGCCAGGCCTGGATATTTGCCCGCGATGCCTGAATATCCTTGGTCACCCATTCTTGTAACGACTGTCCGCGAAAGATGACTTCCACCACCGGGTACGCGCCCCCGATGTTCGCGCCCCATAATAGCGCAACCAGAATCGCACAACCGGCCGAGGCGGCCAGCGTGGCTTTGTACCGTAACACGCGCTGCAAGGTGCGCGCAAAATTCTTCATTCGTCAGTCCCGGATGCGTATGGCTGCTTTTTTATCGCCGCATTGACGGGGGCTTATTATCCCCCCCGCGACAACACGTGTCCCCCCCCGCGAGCGCTGCTTTTGCGTAAAATCCGGCCCGGGATGCCACCCAAAGCTATTTCACGCATAAAACTTGCTAGCACGTTCCCGTCGTTAGACGGGTGGGGACGCTACTTTTAGCACAATGCGAACAGACGGCCAAGAGCGATGTCCGCCGCCCATCCCCGTTACAATCCGCGGATTTGGCACACCCCTTTCAATCTGTCAACTCCGGTGGGTGGGTGGAGAAGGCCGCCCCTCTGTGTCGAAACCCTTAGGTAGGCCCTCCCGTTTGCGCACCTGGTATTTTTTGACTTTGCCATGCCCAGTCCCCGCCGCAAATCCGCTTCTTCCGTGCAGACCCCGTTAGAGACGTATCTGCGCGAAATAAACGAAACCGCGTTATTAACGGGGGATGACGAGCAACAATTGGCCATTGCCATTGGCCAAGGGGACCTGCGCGCCCGGGACCGCATGGTCCGCGCCAATCTGCGACTGGTGGTCAATATCGCCCGCGGTTACGCCGGCAAAGGCTTGGGCCTGCAGGATTTAATCGAAGAGGGAAACCTGGGATTACTGCGGGCGGTGGAGGGGTTTGACCCCGCGATGGGGACCCGCTTTAGCACGTATGCCAGCTACTGGATCAAGCAGTCGATCAAGCGGGCGCTTATAAATTGCGGCAAGACAATCCGTATACCCGCCTACATGGTGGAATTGCTCTCTAAATGGCGGCGCGCGTCTGCCCGCTTGACCGAGGAACTTGCCCGCACACCCACCCCGGAAGAAGTGGCCCGGGTTCTGGGCCTGCAGCGGAAAAAGCTGCCGATTATCAAAAAAGCGATTCGCATTTATAACTCCACCCCCCAAACCGAGCAGGCCGATGTCGGCTGGTCGCTGGGGGATATGGTGTGCGACGAGAACGCCAAAACGCCCGAGGATGTTCTATTAAACGAGGACAATCTGGTCCACGTCATGGAAATGATCAAGTCCATGGATCCCCGCGAGGCAACCGTCCTCAAAATGCGCTTTGGCCTGGATGACCACGAGCCCAAGACGCTCAAGGAAATAGGAGAATCGCTGGGTCTGACACGCGAGCGTGTGCGTCAGATCGAGACCGAAGCGCTGGCTAAACTGGCGGCGGGGCTTGATTCGCGTCCGTAGCGTGACAACGCCGCCGATGTCAGCGGCGGTTGCACAACGCGGGACCAGTGTGGCATGACTCTAGATGGCACATGCGGGCTATAGAACGCGTCTCTGCCGAGGGGCAAACTCCTCTGTTCTATATTGCCGTTCTCCGTCTACGTTCCCTGGACGGCGGGTCCTGGTTGGGGAAAAGCAATCGGCTGGGGGCGCCGGGATGAGTTTTTTAGAATTACCGGTCGGGCGCGGTCCCGGCTAGCTGGCGTCGCACCATACCCCGGGAAATTCCCCAAGAGCACGCGCTGGGATAAATTCGCTTGCATCGTTCGATCCTCCTGATCGCAGGTCCCGGGCCGTGGCGAGATCACCGACAATCATGCTGTCGGATCGGATCACGCGCCAAGTATCCCGGTACGGTAAAGAAGTCCTGTTTTCCGCTTTCCGCCTGGCAAGCGCCGGTAAAATAATTTCCGGCAATCAGCAACTGCATCGTCGGATACGCGGATAATCTTGATGCACAACGTGGTTTTGGCGGAAATAAGTAAAACATTTCTTTCATATCCCGAGCTTGATTGGCGCAATCGTTACAACGCGCAGCGCGACTATTAAAATTTCCCGCCAAGCTCTAAAATAGGACTGCCTCAACCCAACGTTCACTTTCGCGCCCATGCCGTTCATCCTGGAAACCCTGGTCACCACGCTGAATGCCGACGGTTCGGTCAATTTGGCTCCCCAAGGCCCGATCGAGTTGATCCGCGACGAACGCTATTTGCTGCGCCCTTATCAAGGCTCCCGCACCTTTGAAAATTTGCTTCGCGCCCGCTGTGGCGTGCTGCACATCTGCGACGATCCGCTGTTGTTGGCCCAGGCCGCCCTGGGCGAGCCTGATCCACCCCCCAAGACGCGCCCCGCCAAGGAATTTGCCGGACGTGTGCTTTCCGCCGCCTGCCGCTATTATGAATTTATCATCGAGGAAATCAACACCGCCGCGGAACGGAGTGAACTTACCGCCCAGGTGGTCCGCAAAAAAACGGTACGCGAATTTGGCGGATGGAATCGGGCCCAGTTTGCCGTGTTGGAGGCGACCATTTTAGCGACACGGTTGCGATTCTTTCCCCCCGCGGTCGTGCAGACGGAACTGCAACGATTGCGCCCCCTGGTGGAAAAAACCGGTGGCGAACGGGAACTTGCCGCCTGGAGTTATGTGGAAGGTCAAATTCAAAAATTTTACAATCCTATCATTCCTGGCGACGGAACTGATACCATGGAACATTCATCTCCCGGCTGAAATTGCCTGAAATCAAATTGCCCGACGGACGAGCCCCGATGCTTTTATGACCGATCTTCCCGCCATCCTTGATATCAATACGCCAGCGCGGCTGCACTTTGGGCTATTGGGGTTTGGCCAAGGAAATTCCCCGCTGGGCAGGCAGTATGGCGGTGTCGGGGTAATGTTGGCCCAGCCAGGCTGGCGGCTGCGGATGACCACCGCCGCGGAATGGCGGGTAACCGGTCCCCAGCGGAGCCGGGTGGAGGGGGTGCTAGAAAAAATAATCGAACGTTGGCAGCTACTGCCAACGGAAGGTGTGCAGACTCCGGGAGTATCGGGGGAGCAGCACCCATCCAAGAATTTACCCGTCGATCATGCAGACCGGGCATCCCGGCAAGTCCGTCCCTTTGCCGTCGAGGTCTTGCAGGCCCTCCCACCGCATGCCGGATTGGGTAGCGGTACCCAACTTGCCCTGGCCCTGGCGTTGGCCCTCTTTCACTGGCATGGTCGGCCGATTGGCCATTTGTCGGAATTGGTCCGATTAGCGGGACGGGGAGAGCGCAGCGCGGTGGGGAGCCACGGTTTTTTGCACGGCGGTCTTATTGTGGAACCGGGCAGACTGACGGGCGAAACTCTTCCACCACTGGTCCGACAAGTTCCATTACCTCCTGACTGGCATGTACTGCTGATCCGACCACTGGATTTGACGGGCACCGCTGGCGACGCCGAACGGGCCGCTTTCGCGCGATTACCCCCTATCTCCCCCACCATCACGCATGCCTTGGCCGGATTGTTGCTCTTGGAAATACTCCCCGCCGCTCTTTCCGCCGACTTTGTCCGCTTTGGCCAAGCCGTTTATCGGTATGGACTGTTAGCGGGAGAGTGTTTTTCCCCGATCCAGGGGGGACCATACGCCCACGAGCGGATCGGCCAGATGGTGCAAGCGCTGCGCGGCCGTGGTGTGGCGGGGGTGGGGCAAAGCTCGTGGGGGCCGGTCATTTACGCCTGGTTTAAAAGTCTTTGTGCCGCGGAGGAATGGGCGGAGGCGTTATCCCAAGACCCCCTATGTGCTGGCTGTGAGCTGACCGTGACCCCCCCCGCGCGACATGGAGTCACCGTGAATGGTGCCCCGTGGTGCTTTGTCTAATTGCCTGTTTTGCCACAATAATATGCCTGACGTAACTTGGGTACTTGAGCCCAACATTTTTCCCGAGACGCATGGCCCGATCCGGAAAGCCATCCGTGATCAGGGGTATCGTATCGTTGAATGGTCTGACACTTGGTGGTCTGAAGGTGTGCCCTCGCATATTCCCACTTCGTCTGTGGTATTTCATGGCTCACTTGGCAACGCTGCACGAATTACCGATGAACTTCAATGGACTCCTGGCTCATTTTGTCCAGTTGAATTTTTTCGTTGCTCAACATGGTATGAATCCGCTCGAGAATGGCTTATCCATAGTGATTGGAAGATCTGTCCTGCAAATGAATTGGTCGCAAACTCTCGCTTGATTGCAAATGAACTCGGCTCTACTGATCGCCTATTCGTGCGTCCTGACAGCCCATTAAAACCATTTAGTGGACGGGTTGTTGATATTGCCACGCTTACGCTAGCAAAGCTCGATCATGGTTTCTACTACGATGATGATTCAATTCTGGTCGTCGTCGCACCCATTCAAACAATCGGCAATGAATGGCGTTTTGTGATTGCAAATCGTTCAGTCATCGCAGGTTCGGCCTACGACCCTAAAGTGCGAAAACCGGTGACCGTACAATTAAACTCTTCTGCAGCGAACTTCGCGTCTACTATAGCGACGTCGCTCGCGGAACCTGATAACGTCTACATACTCGATGTCTGTGAATGTAATGGACAATTGCGACTATTGGAATTGAATCCCTTTGGAGGCGCTGACCTTTACGCCTGTGATCCAGTGGCGATAGTCGAGCGTGTGTCGGCGCTCGCTTCCTCAATGTAAGGGAATTCACGCAAAGCCGCTTAGCTGTGCGGTCTAACAATGGAAAATCGTTCGCCGCGGCCTGGTGAACGATGTCGTTAATACACAAGCTGCTTCTCCCGTTAATAGATATTTGGTATTGGCCAATACCAAATCAGCTTATGGCAACACTTTTTACTCAACAACTTCCCATTATTGCGCTTATTCGCCCAGAGATCTGTCAACAGCATGAGTTGGCGGGGGCACGTCTTATGATTGATAATGCCGTTTAGCGAATTTTTCCGCATGCCACGGGGTGTAGAACAATTCTTTCCCTGTGAACCCTAGCGCCACAGGTCGTGTCATTGGCGATTAAATTCGTTGGATTGTGGCACCAGATTTTGCAATGCGCTATTCATACGGCACACAATGTTGCACGGCTAAAAAATTGCGATTGGGAAAAAATGCATGAATTGAGGGAACCCTGCCAGTTAAAATACGCTGGTTTTGATCCGTTACATGTCCCTTCCGCGAGTGATTTTTTTTAATTTTTTTGTGTTCTAGCGGGGCCATCCTCTGGCAAAAAAATTCGAAAGCTGGGAAAATTTGATTTTTGAAATACGGGGCGGATCTGCCGAGAGGCTCTGCCCCGAAATTTACAGTAAATAACGGGCCCGTAGCTCAGCGGTTAGAGCAGGGGACTCATAATCCCTTGGTCGTGTGTTCGAATCACACCGGGCCTACTGCATTTTCTTGTGACAAAACGCCCTTGGTAGCCTGTTTGGTAGCCCAAAATGAAAAGATTCTCAAACGGCTCGATGGGTTGCGGGATAATCCAGTAATCTTCTGGCGTTTCTATTCTGTTAGTCCAGTATTTTCTTGTGATTTGCCGCCCCAAATAGATTGACTAAAGCGGCAAGCCTGAACATACTAGGCGTGCTATCAGTTTGGCCAAATTGTTAGCTATTTCTAGGAGCCACATTTTCATTCAATCAAGGGGCAGCCAATGCGGTCCGTGCTATGCGCGTGTTTGTTATTTTTCAGTGGCCTATGGTCTCTCCAGGCGGTGATGCTTGACCCTCTGTCGGTCGGCAACTGCAATCTCTTTCTCGATGCTCGGGACCTCTCGACGCTCACATTGACCCCCGCGGGTAAAGTGCTGGCCTGGAAAGACAAAGCCACGGGGCTGGTCTTTGCCGCCCCGGATGAAGCCCGCGCACCGCAATACGTGCTAAACTCCCCCCTGGGACCAGCCGTTTACTTTGAGCCGATTCACTACCTGAAAGCTGTGGTCGCGGATTGGATGACAACCCAAGGTCAAATCGGCATGAACGTGCATTGGCTCGAACAGTCATCCGAGACGTTCCCGCTCTCGAGCGCGGATGAGCAGAGCAACAGCAAATACACGATGTTTTACACGCGCCAAGTAGGACCGAATTACCGATTTGGCATGCGTATGCGTAATCAACCCGACGTTCCGGCGTTCAACGGCGGGATCGAGGCGGATGGATCGAATATGCTGCTCAATACCAACTATTCGCTGAATATCCGGGCACACGGGATCGGCGGAACATCCAGCTATGAACTGTGGGGGAACGGGGTCAATTATCCGCCGACCTACGGCAGCAACGCGGCCATGCTGAATAGCTGGATGGGGAACGTGACCGGGCGGGATAACCTCATTTTGGGGGCGTTTCAGCTACAAGACAGCGTGCAGCAGACGGGCAAGTTCTACATCGGCCAGGCCGTGGCGTTTAGCGCGCCGCTGAACACCACGCAGAATGCGGAGTTCCAGGATATGCTCTTGAATATTGGGTCCACGCCGATCCCCGAACCGGGGGTGGTATTTGTGGGAATGGGGGTATCGCTGGCCTACTTGTCTTTGAGCTTTTCCCGGAGAGCGTCAAGGGTGTCCATTACCCGATAGCTTGCGGATCGCGCGTGCAGTGTGAAAAGCTAACCAACCCGTGAGAAACGAACAAATTAGCGGGTAGGCGACCGCGACCACGTCGATCAACAATCTGGGAATGTATTCCCTGTAATCATACCATTGCATTAAATAGGCGGCGTTTCCCAATCGTGCCCAAAACCAAGAGCTAATCCCGGCGGTCACTGCAAATAATAGCGGTAATATCAAGTGGTTCTGATCTAATTGTCGAGCTTGGGTGGCAAATTTTTTTGCAGCGGCCCGATACGGCTCTACCTGCGATTCACCTTGCCTAAAGTTGAAATCTGGTGTGGTTTCGGGGGGTGTGAAATGCACCACAGGGGGTGGTGATGGCGGGGATTGGCTATGCGCCTTACCAAACACAGACAATACGTCTTTCCAGGGTCCACCCTGGGACTTTGAGACTAGCGCCACACCCGGGATTTGTCCGGAATCCCAAAGTTCGCGAAATTGGTCCAGGGAATAGGGACCATACTCCTGGTTTTCAATTTTAAGAAACAACGTCACTTTCCACTCTCTTTCTTGGTTTTAACTGGCTTATCTCTTTTCTCCGGCACCACTTCTTTAGGGGCCGGGGGCTGTTTGGCCGCCTCGGCGTCGATCTTGGCCAGGGCCTGGAATACTTGCCGGTTGAGGTGCGGGTCTTCGGGGAAGGGACCGGCGGCAAGGGTTTCGGCTTGTTTGAATTGATCTAATGCGTCGGCGAACGGGTCATCGTCATCGAGCTTTTTGCCTTGGCGGTTAGGCATTAAAAGCCCACGTTCAATTAGGAATTCATCGTATTTCGGGCGTTTTTCTAGCGGTAATGAAAGGAACTTTGCGCGGTACTTTTCGTAATGTTTCGCGCATAAACCACGGGTAATTCGCGTGCTCCCGTCTTCGCAGACGATGCAAACGCGTCTCGATTCACGTTCCTTGGCCAGTTCTCTTTGCTGCATTCATGAATAATAGCAAACTTTTTTAGATATTTCTAAGTGCTTTTCTGGTAATAGTTTACATATTCTTTGCTGTTTGTTGTGGAAACTTCACGGAAAGTACACTGTTGACAAAGCCGATAATGTTTGTACTATACCGTTACTTTACAGCAACCAAGCAGTTAGCGCACGGAGGCCGGATCATCAAGAGGTTCCACCGTGCAGCTAAATCGAATAGTCGGATTCACGATTGGCATTAAGGCCATGATCAAAATACCACGTCGGCATATTGCTCGCATTCGTGAGCGAATCCTCCAAGGGGTTTGCTTACTGTGCGATGAACCACACGCAAAACGTGGCCTGTGCCACCGGCACGCCAACGCCTATTACCAGCGATGGTGGCGACTGGGGGACGACGAAAAGAGGCAGCTTTACGAGGCGCGTTGCATTTCCAAGGGGCTGATTTTGCCCACGGGAGCCATCCGCCAGATCAAATCCACCAACCCATTTTCGGAGGCGTGATGGACGGGGAAACCTACAGCTTTCGTTTGAATCCAGTGCCCGACAGTGAGTCGCAAATCTTTGATCAGATTGCGTCGCGGCTGTTTGTGGAATGGTCTTCGTCGTACTCAGTCACCGATGCAACGTCCACGGATGTCCTGAATAAATTGGCGGACAAAGCGCTATTCTTTGCCGCCGCGTTCGTTGAGGCCAGACGGGGCTATTTGACTACAAGGGAAAAAAAGGAGGCGTGATGGATGCCGCGCCGAGTTTGCCAGGCGGAATGCCCCCCAAGCGTCCAGACAAACCGGAAACTGGCCCGGATGCCAGCAAGTCCGTATTCACTTTAATGCGTGATTTGGGGCTTGGCCGACTGGCGGAAATGGGCCAACTGGCAATGCGCCTGCCAGGTGAAATCAAGGACGTGGCCCAAGCGTTCCGGTTCATTCGCACAGGCACGCGGGCGGCAGGTTCCGCTGTCGGCGCGAGTGCGGGAAATGGCGCAAACGGGGCGATTGCCACCGCCGGGGCTTCTGTGGCACAAGCAGTGACCGCCGGGTCACCAGCGGCGAGCGGTGGCACGGCAACCGTGGGACCAGCCGTCGCCACGGGCGCGGCGACAGCGGCGGGCGGAGCGGCGGCTGGTGGCGGCGCGGCCACCACGGGCGCGGCGGCGGGTGCCGCAACGGCGGGTGGAGCGATGGCGGCAATGGCCGCGACACTGGGGCCGGTGGGGATCGCGGTGGCGGCCCTGACGGTGGCTGTGGCGGTTTCGGTGATCGCATTTAAGGCCCTCTCCGCCGCGGTCAAATCACAAACCGCGGCGATTAGCCAGTATTCGCCGGAACTCTCCATAGCCGAATCCATTGGCGAAATTCGCCAAATGCAAGCAGAGATACGACGGGCTGATGCGATCGGACCGGGACTGGCAAAAATGTATGACGCCATCAGCCGGATCGAGACAATCTTTTACGACATAGGGACAAGCTGCCTGAAATTATTAGTGAAAATCTTTGAACTTCTGGAGCCATTTATTGAATTCATGATTGACACGCTGGGCTTAATAGCCGCTGCCATAGATTTTGGCGTGGACGATTTGGTAACCATCATCGATTTGTTTACCGATCCCGTGAGGGTCTGGACGGAAGACCTAGGCAAACTCAAAGAATTACTGGGAAAAATCAACAAGGCAATTCAGGCATTTGGTGAAAATGGGGATGAAATCGACGATTTTGGCGATAAGTGGCTGGGTCAACTGTCGGCACTCTACACCGGCATGGGGGGGGTGCGTTTAGCGCCCCCGGCCAACATCAAGCCTCGACCGGCGGGAGGTTAAATCATGCCCACACTCGCGGACCGCACATTTGTCGGGCAACCTCTGGGGACACTGTCTTACGACGGCTATGTTTTCGATGGTAGTTCCCAGGTCAAGGCCAAGACCATCCCCCTCAAGGATGACGCTGGGCGCGTGACGATTGCGCATGAAATCACACTCACCATTACGGGTGTCATTGCCAATCAAGGTGGCAATAGAATGTTTTGGACGGAATTGGAAACAAAACTCCTGAGACAAGGGGGGCGGTTTGTCATGACTGGGCGGGGGTTCTTGGACATCGATACCAGCGGGTATAATTCGCTGAATCGATCCAGGGACATCGCCAATGGGCCAAGTCCCCAGTCCCTGGATTGGGAACCGATAGGCTCAAGCAATTCGTGTGCCTTCGTTTATGTGGTCAAGATCACCTTGCCGGTTCCATGCTATCTGGACCAACTGGGTATACCCAGCGTGCTCAACTCGGGCGTCATGGCCTTCAATTACAGCCTGGATTACAGTTACAACGATGGTGGGTATTGCACACGGGCGATTGCGGGTTATATCCAAATCGCGCAAAACACCGGTACGGATTCGCGTCCACTGGATGCCATTGATCAATACCGCGAGCGTTTGCGGGTGCCGGTGCTTCCTAACTTCACACGCAACCAATCTTTCCAAATCACACCTGACCGCACGAGGATGAATTTTACGATCACCGATACGGAGATCGAGTCCCCCAACGCCTACCCCGAAGGCGTGCGGAAAATTGAAGCCCGGCATCGGGTGAGTTGGCAACGTGGCAAGGGACAGGGGATGCTCCCACGAAACTTTGTGGGAGCCTCGATTGAACTGTTGCCGACGGTTGCGCCCGAACGGGCGTTCCGCATCTTCCTGGACCTGCTTTTCAGTCGCATCCAAACATCGGAGCAAAACGGTGTTCCGGTTTTCCTGGATTCCCTGGATGTGGAAGAGGATATTTACTCGCGAAGTTCCAGCTTTTCCGCCAGCTACCGTATCCTAGGGGGCATCCCGGAATTTTTGGACATGGGATTGTGGAAGCGTCTGCCCGACACGTGGGACCGCTGGGCAGTGGGAGCACGGTTTGCCAAAGATGTGCGCGGCCACACCTTGCTGAATTTTACGCGTGGCGAAGACATTGTGATATCGCTCTGCAACCAAAGGGATGGCGCGTTGTTTGAGGATTATCTCAAGCCAGAGCCACGTTACCGGGAAAAACCCAGAAAACCAGAGAACAAAAAACCGCCACCAGACAAAAGTTACGTTGGTTTTCAAAACCAGATTGTGCCAAAATCTCAAACGCCCTCTTATCGACAACGTCCATTGCAGCCACCCAAGTCCCAGAGCGATGACCCGTATGCGCCTGGTTATGTGTCAGGAGGAACCGTTGCCGGGTCAGCGGATATGCGGGCCACGTCGCTGGACCTGGGAACAACCAGCGGAACGGCGGACACTTTGCAACAGAGCGGCCAACCATCGATGGACGTGGCGCTGATCGGCCTTGCGACCCGCGCGGGATACCCCATTCCCAAACCCAAGCTGGAAAAATTCGGCAACCAGACACCAATCGAAACGGACTCGGTATTTGATTGTCGGATTGTCGCGGTCTGTTTTGGTGTGCCACTGTACGCTGCCCGCTGGGCCATAAATTACATGATTCCGGGGCTGCCCGGAACAGTCACCATTCCCGATAACGTGGAGCAAAATCAATGAGTGCACAGTTACCTATAGTGGACCTGCAAACGGGTTCGATGAAATTCAACATTGTGGACGATGCCACCGGTACAAAAACGCCACATGAAGTGGACGTGATGCTGCTGAAACTTGCTTGCGAAGAGCAAGAACGGACCCACAACCTGGAAATCCGGGATGGCAAATACGTGCCGACTCCGCAGTTCCTGTTCGACCTGGCAAACAGCCTCAAGGGGCTGGGGTTGCCAATGTGCACCCCCACGATGGCGTTCCAGCTATGGTGCGCGGCCGGTGCCCAAATCGAAACCTTAAAAAAAAATACCGAGACGCCGCCGACATAGCGTTTTGGTACGGACTGGACGCCGAAAACATGCCCCGCGGCAAGCAAATCGGACTGCTAAGCAACCTCAACCGCGTTAAAGCCCAAGAGCGGATCAACCTGGGCTTGGTAGACCCCTGCGATTACCAGCAAGCCTACCACACCTATTTGCAAGCTTTTGATGACGAACAGTTAGCCCGCGAGGCGCAATCCCGTGCCGCGCGGGCCTATGCCGAAAGAGCGACCCGTAATACCCATGCCCCAAATTGACACCCAAACTCCCCCGCCTGAGCCAGCCGGAATGCAGAGCGCCGATCCCCGGATCAACAAGGCGCTCCGTTCGCTCTTGGGACTACCGGAAACGCGCGGCTACAAGCCGGTCGATCATCGCTACTTTCTGCGGCCCAGGGACTTACCCCCGTTCACGTTCAATGTGATCGAGGCCATGCAGTATGAGCCGACCATCAAACTGGGGTTAGCGGCCCGCGCGGCACCGCTCTGTACGCCGGAATTTGCCTACAAGCAAGGGGATAAATGGATTCCCGGCATTCAGGCCGAAAACGAAATCATCGCCGCTTACGTGGAACGGCAACTATTGAAAATCTGGAATCAAATCGACGTGCTCCTGGATGCCCAACGCTGGGGCTGGGCGGCGGCGGAAATCACCTATGAGGTGACACACTATGGAACCGTGGAGGTGTTGGATTTGCTGCCCCGCCATGCCCGTGATACGCGGATCATCAAGTTTCAGGGGCAACCCGTAGGCGCACGATTTCTGAATGTGCAAATGGCCGACGAGGGCATGGTGGACTGTTTTTTCCCCAATTGTGTGTTTCACAATCATGCATTGGGGGCGGGTGAGGATTACGGCACGAGCATCCTCATCGGCGCGTATTCGCCCTGGGCCGATAAATGGCTCCATGGAGGGGCCCTCGACGTGCGCAGGCTCTTTATGCACAAGGATGCCTACGGGGGAGCCGATTTGGCGTACCCCGAAGGGACCACAATCATTGGTGACCAGGAGGTGCCAAATCGAGACATTGCCCGAGAAGTTGTCGAGCAACTCCAGGCGGGAGGCGTCACCAGTTTCCCCAGCAAGAATGACGCCAATGGCAATCCCCTCTGGAAACTAACCCGCGCCACCGTACCCGCCAATCCTACTCATATCCTGCAATTCCCCAAGGACCTCGATACCGAAATCTTGCGCGGCCTGGAAGTTCCGGACGATGTTTTAAGCTCGGATAATTCGGGCGCCTGGGCTGGCAAGCAAGTCCCAATGGCGGCATTTTACAATTCCCTGGATCGCTGGCTGGCCAGCTTGGTACGTGACGTTGTGAGGCAGGTTTTACGCCCGCTCGTGCGGATGAATTTTGGTGGTGGCCGCTGGTTTGAAGTATCAACTAAGCCGCTGGCCGTGCAGGCGCTCGAGCAGCAAAGTAAAGCGGGACCAGCCAAGTCTCCTGATGGCGGTGGCGGAATGCCGTTCGCTGGCGATGACGGCATGGCCGACGATTCGATGGGAAACGATGAGTATGGGGGTGGGGCGGATGACAGCATGGTGATGGAACGGGCGGTCGGCATGGGGCTGCTACGGGCGGCCAGCACAATTCGCCGGGCCAGGTCGATTGTGCGAAGAGTTCACGCTGTGCCCCCCCAGGCATTAAGCGTGGACAGCCAAGGAAACGAACATGCACCAGCCGGGTCGGAGAAGGGGGGGCAGTTTGTGGGGAACGATCAAGAGAAAGGCAATGGAGACGAATCGCCTTCCGTAGTTGAATTCAAGGGGAATGAATTCGATTTGCAGGCCGACAACAAAACATTAAGGCGCGAGGTTTATGAATATGCCAAAAGCAATTTGGCGGGAAAGAAGTTTGTGAATCTGCATACGAAACGTGAAATTCAGGTATCAATGAAGGGGATCGAGAAAGCAATCGCCAACCTGACCGACAGGCGACGGGCGCTGGCAATAGCCAAGCTCCCTGAATTGCTGGCCAGCGCACAGTACCAAAGCTCGGCCCTGCCAGATATGAAGCCGGGCCACACGGCCAAAGGGTCAAATGTAAGAATGTTCCACGTGTTCAATGTTGCGGTTAATATCGCCAACCAAAAATCCAGGGGGAGATTGATCGTCAGGGAGGACAACAACGGAGATTGGTTTTACAGCCACGATTATGAAGACGCGCAATAAAAAAGCTCGTGGATCAAGCCGGGCGTCCACCATAACGTGTCACGACACCGGCCCACGAGCTATTACTATTATCGGCCACATTCCCCACAAAGCAAGTCAATTCCATCATAAATGACCACTCTCGACAAAATCATCGGACGGGGACTGATCGCCAGCGAAGCGATTTTTGATGAATTCTTGCGCCGATTTTGGCGTGAATTGCGACTGGCCGACCTGCAAAATCCGGCCCTCATTGTCGCCAAAGCCCGGGCGATCCTAGCCGAACTAGAGCCGTCTTTTACGTCGGTCATCGCTATCCCGCAACTCGCCGCTTGGATTCTGGGGCAGAAGCAAATCTCCGATAAGCTGCCGGAATTCACGAGGCAACAATTGCGCGGCTGGGGGGGAGGCAACGACCCTCCCCGGCCCCCCCGGCTCACGCTGGCGGCGTTTGGGGAAGATGGTCCGCCGGTGATTCGCTTTCCGCGGATCGAGCAAGCGGCCAACTTAATGCAAACCCGTGGCATTCTCGATCCGGCGGATTATTACCATGCCGGTGATGCCATCCGGGCCAACTCCTTCACGATGAGCGGCAAGGTCAACGAAGCCATTCTGACCCGCGTGCGGGACGTATTGGCCGAGCAAGTCCAGGATGGGGCTAGCTTGGCTGATTTTCGCCGCGCGATGGCGGGAGAACTGGAGGAGGCCACGCTTGGTCCAGCACACCTAGAAACCGTGTTTCGCACGAATGTGCAAACCGCGTATTCCGATGGCCAGGAAGTGCTGGCGAGCAATCCCGTGGTGGCCGCTGTGTTTCCTTATCAGGAATACTATGCCACACATGACGCCCGCACGCGGCCTGAACATATCGCGCTTGAAACGCTGGGCCTCGATGGCACCGGGATTTATCGGCGGGATGATCCTCTATGGGATATGTTTACGCCCCCGTGGGGTTTTAACTGCCGCTGCACGGTCAATCTCTTGACGATTCGTCAAGCCGCGGACCGGGGCGTTAAGGAAGCCCAGCTTTGGCTGCGGACTGGCCGCGAACCGATCAATCCCGAATGGCGCATTGCGGCGATCCCCTTTCGCCCTCCGGTCGGCTGGGGCCAGCGCAGAAAGTTGGTGGCCGCATGACGACAATCACCCGGTACCCCCTGGTGGATGGCCGTTACTGCCTCGATCCGGGGCCTCTGCGCGAGGATCTGACGCGCTATGGCGGCGGCCACGTGAATTTTGACGGTTTGGCTAATTCCGTGGAATGCCCGCGCGGCAGGCAGCCGGGGAACGCCTGGTTCCTGATGAGCCGCGAGAATGCCGGCAAGCTCCCCAAGAACGCGGCCATCACGATTTCTTGGGTCAGTGGAGCAACGGAAACTTTTGATAACTACTGGTTGGTGAAAGCCGTCGCGGTGACACCTGGACTGAAAGACCAAGCGTATCTGGTGCATTTGCAGGATGTGCGCTGCGTCCTGGAACTGACGGCCATCAACAAGCGATACAACCAGGAAAAGCCGCTGCCGTTTGCGCTGGCCGATTCGCGCTTAGCCGAAAAGTTTTATTCGGATTCTCTGAATAGCGGGGCCTTGTGGACCTGGGCCACGATTTTTGCGGATCTCTGGGCGTTGCTGCCTGGCGTGGCAGGTGCCGCCCCCGCGCTGCCCATTACCCCAGCTAGTTCGCCCCGCAACCTGGCGTTTGTAGGATGCTCGGTCTGGGGGGCGATTTGCGAACTTTTGGCCCGAATCGGCTGCGAACCAAGTTTCAATCCACGGACCGGCACGTTCACGATCATCAACATGGCCGCAGCGGACAATGCCGCGACGCTCAGCAATCTCTCGACCGTCCGAGTATTTGACGCCTTTGCGCTGGAGGGGATCAACGCCAGTCAATCGCCGGCCAATATAATTACGCACTTTGGTAAGGTGGCGCCGACCGCCGAGCCGGACAATCCGGCCCTGACTTATAGCACCGCCAGCGAAATCACGGGCGCGGTGGCGGGGACGAATTGGCCCGCATGGGATGCCGCGCCGGCCAAATACTGCCCAGATCAAACGCTCAATAACGGTGCCGCGCTCAACAGCCGAGCCACCGAGCTAGCGGGATATCTGTCCGGCTGGTTCGCCCAAGCCAATACCGACCGGATCATGGTTTTTCAGGGTGTGCAGCGATTGCAGCCCACGAGTCGCATCCAGCGGATTGTGTGGCGGGACTGGGGGGACGGGGAAGGGACGCTGACGGAAGTTTACAACGGGGGCGGGATGCCGCCGAGCTTTTCCGCCGAGACCGTGGAGCCACAGCGGCTGTGTCGCTTTATCTTGACTGCGAACCTAAACCCTGGATCATCGGCGGCGGCTAGTGTGCTGGAATACGTGAACGCGGCGGGCAATTGGCAGGCTGGCACGTGCCCAATCACGGTTTACGACTCCGCCAACTTGCTCTCGACCGCGTTGCCAATTAACAGCAAAGGGTTTGCCTACTACCACCTCGACAGCGAAAAATGGGAATTGTTGTCTGTTGCCGCCAACGCCGGCACGATCATCCGGGCCAAGGTTTACGACGATCAAATTGGCAGCAACTCCCCCGGCTATGTTCTATTTTGGGATGAGTCGATTGCTGGCTATGTGAGTGCCGCCAACAAAACCCAAATTGTCAACCGCGAATGTCAGCAATTATTTAAAGATGAAATCATTTTCGTCACATGGAACACTGACGAACAAGAATACCAGCCCGTTCGCTGTGAACACTGGGTGCAGCACGGCAAGTTCACGGCGAATGTGGCTAAAGGGGATACGGGCACGGCCCGCCGCTGGGTAGCCGGCGTGGAAGTCGCGGCAGTTGACATTACCGTCCGGTCCCGTTACCGGGCCGTTGATAAAAACCGTTGGATAGCCTTTGCATGGGACGAAAACGAATGGTCAGTTATCGAGGACGAAGGCTACAAGCATTATCGGGCCAAGGTTGACACGATCCAAATTGATTCTAGTGCCAGTGGGCCGGTGAAGCTGTTCCGCGACGGGGCATACGACGCGGGCACAACTTCCGTTTACGTGATGGAGGGCCACACGCCGGGTTTGCGGAACGAGATTGTTTGGGTCACGTATACACCAGAGGAAGATAAATACTACATCACCAAAACGCCGGTGCAAGTTTATCGCGGCAAGGCTATTACCGCCATCACCGCAGGCAGCACAGGCACCGTTCATCGTTACGACCGAAGCGGCACGCTAATTACCGATGACTTAACTGTTCGGTCCCAAATGGGGGCGGTCGAAATTAACGCCGAACTCATGTTTGCGTGGAACGGCCAGGAGTGGGAAGTCGTGAACAAGGAGTGCCCATAATATGGCCGGGTGGGGTTTTGGATGGTGTTGTTGTGATGGTTTTGCGTGCACCACGCAATACGAACAGGAGTTTGCTGGCAGCAGCTTTGACGCCGAGTGGTCAGTGGACAGCGGAACGTGGACCGTAGGAAGCGGGACGGCCAGCACAAGCAATAGTGATGTTTCCGTTGAATTGGATTTAGCGGCCTTGAGTATAGGTTCTCAATTTCCGCATATTCAAGTTATCGCCAAGGGAACGGCCAGCGGGGACCAAATCCGCTTCGGGCTTGGGCCTTACGCTACTGGGATTAGTGTTGAATTGCAAGTTGGAACGTCCGCAAAAATCCGCATTTACAGCCATTACCTTGGCACAGACTATTTGACGGTTGAATGCAGCGTGACGGCGGCAGCCAACACCGACCACACTATCGGATTAAGGTCAACTTCAATTTCAGGGGCGTATGAAGTTGTTTTGAACGGAAGCACCGTCACGCGAATTTACTCAGGTGTAACGCCCGCGCCAGGGCTTGTATGCCATATCGGGACCGGGACCGTTACCGGCACCGTGCATTTTAGTCAGTTCTGGGGCTATCTAAATGATTGCTCCTACCAGTTTTGCCCGTGGCCGTTTATTCCGGGGCAGCCAAGCGAACACGAATTGAACCTTGCCAATGCCGTGAATGCCGGGAATTTTAAGTGGAGCAACACGAACGGCACTTATTTTATTCCAGTGCTTACGAATTGCGGCGGGTCATTAACCGGATTGAGTTTACTTTATTATGACGACGGGCTAGGCGATCAGCGATATTTTGACACCGTTAGCATTGGGCTTTTGTCTGTCGTTGGTGGAGATGTTGGCTACCAGTGGAGGGCATTGCTAGTCGATACAGTGAACACCGTGACTTATCAAATTATTTCCAATTATATCGGCGGCGATCCAGGGTCAGGTGATTACGTTGTCTGTCCAAGTAGTAACGTTGTTTTAAGCACTATTGCAGGAGGGTCAACATGGGACGCGACATTAATCCACCCATAGAGCTAACATTATGCGAGTTTGAGGTGACGGAGCCAGCGGGAGTGGTTAAGCGATGCCGGAAGTGTGGGACTGTTCGGCGATCCGGGCACACGCCAGAGAGGATTTACCGCGTTTGCAGTCAAGCATCCCCCACCACCCACACCACCCCCTGCATCCACCTAGGCCCGACCATCCGCACTGAAACCTGCCCTACTTGCTCCGGCACAATCCAAATTAAAATTCACGCCTGCCCAATCCATACCGAATGCACGCTTTCCCCGAAATTGCCTTACGTCAGGTGGTGCGATCAATGTCCAGACCACACCTAACAGGTAAAGACAACCTAGAATGCAAACACCGCACGGGCAGCATCGGCACCGTCGATTGCCCCAGTTGCCTGGGCACCGTGAAAATTAAATTGTTCGCCTGCGCGCTATTAAAACTAAAATGCGCCCCGACCGACAAGCTGACGGAACATGGCGTATTGGATTGCGAAACGTGTGTACATCGCGAGTCCCCGCAAACGCTTACCAGTGGTTGACCTGAAAACTCTCTGTACGAGAGCCCAATTATTTGGGAAATTACCTGACAACTTTCACAAACGGAGTACCGACCATGACCCAGACCGCCCCACGTTATCCCAAACGCAACCGCCGCAATGTCAATGACGAGGAACTGGTAGCCTATCGCGGCAATCGCAAGCCGTGGCTCGACCCTTATTGCCACGGGTGGTGGGACCCGATGGATCTGAGCACGCTCACACTCTGGCCTGTACATGGCTTTGGGAACAGCAACAAAAGCTATTTGAGCACGCCCACGGCCCCGGAACTAAACGCCGGATCCCAATTGACTCTGGAAATGTGGGTCAACCTCAAGGCGATCACCGCGGATCGCGCCTTCTGTTCTAAGTCTGTTTACGCAAGCGATGTTTGCGGCTGGGCTGTGGGAGGAGGTGGTGGCTCCAACCAAGGCAACACCGTGGTCTTTTGGTTGCGAACTCCCGGTGGCGCGTGGATCAGTTGCAGTACTCCCGCGTATGCGGCCGCCGTGGGTGAGCAGCTTTCACATTTCGTCATCACCTACAACGCTGGCACGGTCAAGATTTGGCGAAACGGTGTGTCACAAACCGTGACACCTTCCGCCGCTATTCCAGCCACTATCGGCGCCAACAACACCGCGTTGCAAATCGGCAATTGGTCCGTTTACGCGGGGACCTCAAACTTTGGCTGCGGGGTCTTCCGCTACTGGACGGCGGATATTGGAGACACCTTGGCGGCGGCGCTGTATGGCACGGGAGAGCCAACACTGTATGACAATTTGCCGAGCGCGTATAAATCGACCAAGCTAGTCGCGGCCCTGGACGGCGACTCTAAAATCTGCAAGCACACCGGGCGGGTTTTTTCCGACACCCTCACTGTCGATGCCGAAAAAGTTTGCACCCGCTGGCGGGATAAAAGCCGCTATGGCCGGCATTTGAGTGCTACCTTTGGACGCGGTTATTGGCAAAGCACCATCAATTCCGCGCCCAACAGCGCGTTGCGGGGCTATGTGCAGAACATCATGGGGGGGAGCACGGCCAATGCGCTCAACAACCCCACGGGTTCGGTGTTTCTCATGCACCAATTCGACACGCTGTATAATGCCGAGTGTTTTTACCTGACCGCCGAAGGTGACAACGGCAACAGTACCGGCAAGTACGGGATTGTGGGCAGCAAATACCTTGACCCATCGGGTGCCGCGCCGCTTGCAAATTATCCGTGGCTGCGGATGCGCAACGATTTAGCGGGCACAGGCGGGGACGTGCAAAGCCAAGTGGCCGAGGCAGCTTATGCGGCGGGTGTGCCGTATTTGATCAATTGGAATGGCTTGGAGACGGGCGATGCAGCCAGCTTCACCTACTTTTGTAATGGCGTGCAGCACGCCACGATCATCACACAAGAAGGAGACGCGCTGCCTAATGAGCCAACCCCCAACGAATGGTTTAATGTCATCGGCAACACCGACACCTTGTACGTTGGTGGTGGCCTAGGCGGCTTGGCCAATGGCGGCGGGCAGTATTACGCTGGCCGACGAGGCATGGTCGCACTCTTTGGGCCACGCATGAGCAGCGAATACAGGCGGTACATCGAGGTTATGATTAGCCAGCGGTATGGTAATGTTTTGTAGATGTAGCCCAACTATGATCCCCAATCCCTACGCGCCGCCGCAGATACGCGACACCCTCGAACCGCTCCCCCTGGCGGAATTCGCTCCCGAGCCGGAGTATCCGGCCCCGAAAACTAACTGGTGGTTAGCCGCGGGGATTTTCTTAGTGGTGCTGGGGGGATATTTGGCCGCGGTAGTGTTCGGCTAAAAGACTTTTTAACAAACGTTAGCAGAAGCTTCCCATACGTAACGGTATTTTTTTCCGTTAATGCTTGTTTCATTGAAATAAAAACAGGCATGTATGGTTAAGTCAGAATCAATTTTTGCATCTATATCACAAACAAATAAATGAACCGGAGCAACAATTTCCCTGAAAGAACTTGTTGCTTCGGTTTTAAGTTGTGCAATAGCTTTTTTCATTAAATCCAGGATAAAAATATCTGGAATTCCCTGGTCTCTGAGTTTTTCAATTATTCTTTCACGATGTAATTGAACATTCCAGTTCATCAATCAATTGCTCCATATCCACGAGATCGCCCCTCTTAAGTTCTTCTAGCGTTTGCTCCTGCAAGCTAAAATCTACATCAATGGGGACAGGCGTGTTTTTTGACATCACGTTGTGAATTGCATCGGCAATGCACTCTGAAAGTTCGGTTTGTGTCATATTGCGGCACTGCCCGTGTCGCTCTCCCGCCAACCTCAAGATTTCCGACTTGAAATCTTGATTGTATTTTCGGATTGCATTGCGAACGTAAAAACTGATCACTTGATTATTCTTGGTGCTTTTCATGATATTACTCCTTGGATGCGTGTCTAACCATCCCCCCGTGTTTGAATCGGCCACTCCCCTCCATTATCCTAAATATGACTTACAAGATAGTCCAGCTTTAGAATTTTTTTGTTTTTGTTTCAGGTTTTTCTGCATTTGATTGGCAATTGCAACACATATGCATCCAAATAGTGTACGAACGCCCCATAGTGCATGAACGCCCCCCCAACCACTACATTTTGTGCTACCAAAATCCTTGCAACCGCTAAAAATTACTGTATAACCGTTCACACAAGGAGAAATTTCGGTAAGGAAACAGCACAATTTTGACAGGGGGAAGTCATGTTTTCTGTAGGTTCTGTGCTGAATTTCAGCTATCCGGCGGTCAACCGCATGGGAAAATTGACCCGCCTGGCGTCTCGCCGGGTGGTGATTCGGTCGATTCGGGATTTGGACGATCGCCCGCTCGACCCCCGGACAGTTAGGCTCCGGCCCGATTTGCGCCGTGGCCGGCTGCTCATCCAGGCCGTGGACCTAGAACGCCAAGAGTGGCGTCAATTTTACTTTGACAGTATGCGGAGTGTGCGGGTCTGCCAGGTGCCGCTGGTACGGATCGGGGTCTACGATCCGACTGGGTCACATGGCCCTCGGCTTATGGGGCCGATCCTGACCGATTCGCGGGCCGACCAAGCCCGGGCCATGGAGTGTATTGCTAGGATGAATCAGTGGCTCAGGCACGCTGGGCGGGGGGAAGTCGCCCGGCTCTTCGCGGTGGGGGGTGGGGTATGATCCGCGTCAATGTGCGTTGGCGACCTGACCGGGGTCTATTTCAGCTTTATTTCAGGCATCCGCTGACCGGCAAGCGGGTCATGAAGTCGGCTGGAACCGACAACCGGCGCGAGGCCGAGCGTGCCGCGGCACGCTGGCAGGCCGAATTAGAGCGATCCAACCTGGGAGAAAATAAGAATGTGAGTTGGGATGCGTTTCGTTTACAGTTTGAGGAACGGCACCTCTTGCAGCTTGCACGGGGATCCCGCACGGCTTACCGGGTATCGCTCAATCACTTTGAAAAGCTCATTGGTCAACCGACGAATATCCGAATGATCAGCGCCGGTCATCTGAGTGAATTTTCCACCAAGCTATTAGCCAAATCCAAGAGCCGGGTAACGGTCGGTAAAATACTCAGGCATTTGCGGGTGGCACTGGGGTGGGCCGAAAAGATGGGAATGCTGGACAGCGTTCCCCGGTTCTCAATGCCGAGCATGCGCGGCGTGAACGTGATGAAAGGCAGGCCCATCACAGAGGCCGAATTTGCCCTGCTGCTGGCCGCCGTGCCAACGGTTAGGCCCAATGACCCAGAGACCTGGACGCAGCTTCTACTGGGCTTGTGGCTCTCTGGATTGAGGCTTGGGGAGGCTTGCCGTCTAGCATGGGACAAGCCGCCGATCATGGTGGATTTGGCAAGCGGTAAGTATCCCCGTCTGATCTTTCGGGCGAGCGGTCAAAAATCTGGCAAAGAAGAGTTGGTGCCAATCACGCCGGAATTTGCGGAGTTCCTTAAAAAAACTCCCGCCAACAAGCGGACCGGCAAGGTATTCTCTAGTGTCACCCGCGCGGGTAGAATCATTAGTGAAATTGGCGAAGAGGCGGGCGTGGTGGTCAACGAGCATGGCAAATTCGCCAGTGCCCACGATTTGCGCAGGGCCTTTGGGACAAGATTGAGTTTGCGCGTGCGGCCTGTGATTCTGCAAAAGATCATGCGACACGCCAGTATTCACACGACGCTTAAGTATTACGTCGATCAAGACGCCGACGACCTGGGGGCAGAACTGTGGGCCAAACGGTAGCACGCTTGGTAGCCTAAAGGGACCCGAATGGAATCAGCAGGCCAAATATGGCACTCGTTTTTAGGCCAGGAAATTGCGATCTCGGACACCTGTTCACTACTAAATAGAACTCATAATCCCTTGGTCGTGTGTTCGAATCACACCGGGCCTAGTGTACACATGTTCACTATACTATCATCGAATGTCACTGGCTGCGATTTACCTTGTTTTACGCTACTTGCTGTTGCCCGCGATTGTGACTGAGCACGCTTGATAGTGCCTGAATACGTTACGTTTTTCGTTACGCTCTTGGCCTTGTCGAGGGCCTGCCGTTCCCGTGCCAGCGCGGTTTCAAAATCCTGGGGCTTCACTTGGCGATAGTGTTCCTGGGCGATTTCTTCCGAATGTCCCATCCATGCGTTCACGATATGGGACGGGTATTCGGCAATCAATTCGGTCGCGCAAGTGCTGCGCATGTTCTGCCAGGGTTTCTCCCACAATTCCACGCCAGCATAAGCGGCATATCGATCCAATGCCGTGCGCAAATTCAACCCGATCGTGTTGGTTCCCTTATCGCGGCCAGCTTGACCTAGCTTGCGAATTTCGGGGAAAACGTATTCCGCACCCGCCTCCGCTTGGTCGAAGCATGCTTCCAGGTAAGGTCGAATTCGTTCCCAGAGGGGAATGATTCTGTGGGGTTTGTTCGTTTTGCGGCATGTTTTAACATTCGTGACTTTGATCCGTCGATTGTGCCAGTCCACGTCCTGCCAGCGCAGGGGGAGCAATTCACTAGGGACGCGCAAGCCGCCATAACGGGCCAGGACCACCGCCAGACGCCATTCGGCGTTGGGCATGGCATCCACCAGCTTCGCCGTCATTTCCTCGGTGACTTCGACAAACCGTTGGTCGTTGGCCTTTACCCGTAGGCCGGTGATGTCCTCAAATGGATTCGTGGGAATGTGGCCTTTTTTCACGGCGCGGCGGAATATCTGCTTGGCCAGTGCCGTCCGGCGCAAGGCGGTGGCAATGCTGAGTCCGGCCTTGCCTTGCATGTATTCGTAAAACTCCAGCGCGTCCCCATCGGTAACATCTTTTAGCCGTTTATTGGCACCAAAAAAATCCGCCAAGTTCCGGCGAATGTGGCGATAGGTCTCTTTGGTGGATTGTTGGACGTCGGCCTTATTTTCAATAAAGGTAGTCACCCATGCGTCAACCGTCCATTCGTTGGCCGGCTGTGGTTTTAACCGCGATTCCACTAGATTTGCATTGGCCAATTTTTGATAGGGGGCATCGTCCAGGCGGTTCAGCCATTTGAGCGTTTGCGGCGGGATCGATTTGCCTTGCAAAGACGCTAGGACGGCTTCCACGTGAACGTGCCAAATCCCCGCATCATCGGCACTAAATTCGTTTACCGGCAGGTAGATCGTCCTACGCCGTTTATCCAAGGGATGCTTGAATTCGATCCGCCAATGCTTGGCGTTACTATTGAGACTGGCCATTATTCCGGTTCCTTGCTGGAAAGTTCGATCCTGAAAAGTTCCGTTAGTTTTTCGATTAAGGCGATCCCAATTGCGCCTTTACCGTTCACAAAGCGCGATAGCTGCGCTTGGTTAATTCCCGTCCGTTGGTAAATCTGGTAACGTGTCAGCTTGGATTGCGTGACAATCCGCTTTAATTGCTCGGCGAATGTTTTATGTTTGGCCATACCAGGATGATACCAAATGCTAGACTGATAGGCAAGTACCATCAGCACAATAGTTCCTGACAGTCTGTGACAAACGGCGTCGTAATAGGCCATTAGACGCGTTCCGACGTAATGGTATCCATAAGTCCACTTGCCCCGCGAAACGCATTCCTGGGGCATTCTAGGGGGTCGGATTATGGTCAAAACGGCAATGCGTCGGGATCAGGCGGGAGTTGGGCATACTCGCGGGCTTCGGCCAAAAATGCTCTAACCCCCGCTCGTTCCGCTTCGGTCTCTGGCCCCCGCACACCGGGCAGGTCAAAGGTCACCTGGGCCACCTGCCGGGCGTCCAGTTCCACGGGCCATAACTCCCTCTGCCGGTCACTTTGCTGTTCCCGCCGCCGTCGTTTTTTAGTCCGTGTTGGCATCCCTGCCCCTGTTAATTTGGGTAACTTTCCTATTACTACGATGTTGGCCAAGTTCACGATGTTGGCCATGTACTTGGCCAGTTGGCCAACTTCGCTGGCGTGCCGCATTTTGCGGGGTCCGCACGATGTTGGCCAACTCATTTTGGTAATGGCCAAGTTCGCATGTTGGCCAAGTTCCCACCGGGTCAAAAATCCACTCCGGGCATCCCCCAAGTCCACTTGCCAGCAAACTGACCGCCTGCCTTTTGGGGCTTGATCCCCAGTTCATCCTTGGCCCGATAAAGGGTCTTTTTGCTGATCCCGTTTTGCTCCGCCATTGCGAATAGTTCGCCAGATTCTTTTGGTCCAAATTCCAGCGCCGTTTGCAGAAACGCTACCGCCGCGTCCAGGCTCTCCGCTTTGCGTTCCCCGCCACCGGGCCTGTGGGCCAGGGCTTCATCGGCGGATATTTCCACGGGTTCGCTCCCCCATGCCACCAGAGAATCCATAATCCTGAATGACAGTCCGAAAACGTCCGGGGCGATATTGCTTTTGGTGGGCAAGAATAGCCGGGTTGTTTCATCATCCGGGCTTTTGCTGATTGTCCAGGCGGACCTAACCATGCCGACAATCGAGATAGACCCGCTTGTGCGATAAATGGCACTCCCGCCGCCGTTCTTGTTTAGGTGGGCAATCAATACAATCGCGGCCCCCGTCCGCTGGGCGAGTCCCTTAAGAGGGTCCAGGGCCTGCCGAATTTCGCCCGAGTCATTCTGTTTGACGCCTGCCAGATAGCTAGAAATGGGGTCGATGATAATGAGCTTGCAATCGTCGATGCCGCTCGCCGCCTGTTCCAAAATGTCCAGGTCTTGCCGCAAGCAAAATTGCCGTTCCCCGTCCCCTGTGCGGATTGCGTCCAGCAAGTGAATCTGGCCCACGTCCGCACCCATGCAGTCCAGGCGGGGGCGGATTGTGTCCCCCGCGTCATCTTCTGCATTTAAGATAAGCACACTTCCCCGAGGGGCCGAACGACTCGGCGCATCCGGCCAGGGGCTTCCCAGCGTTATCCGCGTTGCAAGGTCCAGGCTAATGAAACTTTTGCCTAGACCGGGGTCGCCACTGATTAAAGTTACCTTGCCGCATG